>CAXTTV010000011.1:0-6986 GCA_964247295.1 uncultured Ktedonobacteraceae bacterium
ATATTGTAGTTTACAATGATATCATTATCTTCCAGGCGCTTCGCCACCTCAACGCCACTCCCCCACTGCGCGACATTGACCGCGATCATATGACTCTTTGTGTAGCCAAACTCACGAGCCTCAACCGGGGTGCCCAGCTCGTCCAGGCTCTGACCGAGGGCCTGGGCGTTGTGAACGATCTGCGCCGCATACCCCTGACCGTGGCGCTGCATCTCACGGGTCGCGACCAGCAAGCCAGGCAGCGTATTCAGATGGTGGTTGCTTGAGGAGCCGGGGAAAACACCGCGATCGGCGGCGGGCCAATACTTCTTTTCCCCCTCCTCATCAAGATTTCCAAGGATAACCCCGCGCTGAGGACCGGGGAAGGTTTTATGCGTGCTACCTGTCAGCCATGTCGCCCCCTCTTGCAGTGGAGATTGGAACTGCCCACCGGCGATCAGGCCAAGCACATGGGCCCCGTCGTAGAGCAGGGGAATTCCTTTGGTCTTCGCGAAGGCAGCAACCTCAGCAACTGGCTCGGGGAACAGGAACAGGCTTTTGCCCATAATCACAAGCTGCGGATTTACCTGATCGATCAACGCAATGGTTTTTTGAGCATCGATGTGGTAATGATCCTCGGTCAGGGGCAGATAATGCAGATTGACGGCGTTGGGCATGCTCATCTTTAATGACTGGCCGCGATTTTGAATACGCCGACCAAAGACTCCGATCGCCGAATGGCTGATATGGCCGCCGGCATCGGTCGAGTTCGCGATTACCGTATCGCCACCGCGCAAAAAGGCCAGCGCGATCGCCGTATTTGCCTGATTGCCGCTGATCGGGCGAACATCGGCCTGACGAGCTCCAAATAGCGCCTTGATCTCCTCAGAGGCCATATTCTCGATCTGGTCGATAAATTGTGTCCCCTGATAGTAGCGGTTCACCTCTCCGGGACGGTTGGGATGGCCCTCGGCGTAGCGGCCCATAAAATCAGAGAGCTGCACGCGGCGCACCGCCTCGCTGGGGGTATTCTCACTCGCGATCAGATTAATTGTTTTAGTCTGCCGCCAGATATTAGCCCGCTCCAAAATAGTTTCAATATCATGAATATCTACCGTCATCTGCGATCCTCCAAAAAATAAAAGAGTTGTTGGGAACAATCCGCCCCGTCAGTATATCATGCGTAGGGAAACTGATCGCGACTACGTTAGGAAAGAGATTTCTAGAGAAAAAGGAAGTCGAATGAGGTAGATCGGGTCACGTGTGGACCCGTGGCTGGTGATAGCACCTCAACCACTAGAGATGAAAATTCAATATCGCCCCCATTATTCCCATCTTGAGCATCATGGGAGACAGAGACATCGGGATAATAGAAACGTGAACCCTGCAAACGCACCCGCACATCAGAGGTATATACCTTACAGCCCCTCCCCCGCAAAGCTCCAATCAAGGTAAAAATGCTATTGCCCGCAATCTGTCCATGGACAGGCGAACCCCCAGCCATCATCCGAATACGACCATCTGTAAACTCATACTTGTTTTTAGGATGCAGATCAACAATCTACCAGTACTCATCTTCGGTAATTGTATCCTCTTGATCCATCCCACACCGGCCTATAAAAAGAAAAATCCCGCGCGATAGATAGAAACTGTTACGTTATCTATCATACCTTATTCGCGGGATCTCTACAGTTCATGACGATAGAAGGTGTAAGGACAACGGCTCATAAAGACAACCTGTCCTCCATGGTCTTTGTGCTTACTTGCTCAAGCTATTGAGAGAATTAGTATTATCATCGGTGTAGAATACTTTAAGGTTACCCTGAGCATCTGTTGTGGCAACCACACCGAAGAGGGCCGAATTATTGCCCTGACCGTCAACTACGAGCGGATCAACAGCTTTTGTACCAACAGCCATTCCTGTAGTAGGATTAATCTCAACCAGATTGTTGTCGTTAAGATTAACGACCAGGAAATCTCCGTTCAAAGGATTGAGGGCCAGGCCACCGGGATTATTTAGAGGCGTCCCAGTGAAAACAGCGGTGGGCTGAGCCACAGCTTGAAGCTTGCTACTATTAGCAAACGCCTCAATGCTATTATTCGCGGGATTGATTGTCACTAGAACATCTTTCAGAGTTTGATTGCCCACCTTCAGACTCTTCATCCAGTGCAAATCAATCTTCGAGACTTTACCTACAAGCGCATACTGGCCAATCTGCGTAACCTTGGCCTGGGCGGCTTGCCCATCTTGGGCCGCCATCAGATCCACGCGCAGAATTTTGCCATCAAATTTATTCGCAGTAAAGAAGGTTGCCAGTCCAGCATTGTCGGCATTACCTTTCCCAACTGTAATCCCCCAGGGAGCATTGAAAAGAGGATCTTTAATCGTCTGGGAAACAGTTCCATCTGGATTGAGAGCAATAACATTGTTACCAGAAGAATTGGCTACCAGCAGCTTTTTGTTATTGAAAACCAAACCGGAAGGGCCAAGGATACCATCTCCGTTGCCAGGCATGGCATTAAACACTGTACCTTTTCCCTGTTTCCCCTGCGGGAATTTAACAATGGTAATTCCTTTTGTGTCATTACCAATATTCGAGACAAGGACATCCCCTTTTTTTAGATTAGGTCCTAGATTCGCGGGAGCAATCGCAATCTTATAAGGATCGGGATTAGCGGTAATCGCATTGCCATTGGCATCGAGAATATCGGTCGTACTGCCAACCTGGGTAATCGTTTGGAGCCCCGCAATGGTCTTAATAGGCGCAGCAGCTTGGGCCTGGGGCGCGGCGGCATGCGAGGAAATCAATTTCTGAGATGCGAACACACCTCCAATAAGCAGTGCAATGGCAAGAAACACACCACCGCCAATCAATACACCTTTCAGGCGTTGATCTCTCTGGCGACGATTATATGATGAGCGTGATGCACCCTGCAACCCGGATAGGTCTGATCTCACGTTTCTTTTCCTTCCATGAATAGAAATGTTTGGTGAAGCAAAAACATACAGATGACGTAAAGTTTCCCTGAAAGTAGGCACGTGCTAGGTATAGATATTTTTCAGTAGGACTAAAAATATCTATACCTAGCAATAAAAAATGGGAAGTTAAGCCACAGAGGGCAAAAAAAGAGGGCCCCTGGACATTATTCCAGAAGACCCTCCCTCTTTGGATTTCTATTTGTTCTCTTCTAACTCAAGATGGACCTTGCGGTACATATCCTTAAGTGGTATATCAACCCCGACGCTGCTTAAATTCACTACATCCTCAGGACTGGTATAACGATTATTCTCCCAGGTAGACAAACCTATTCGATGGTGGTGCTCAACATAACGGCGGCGTGAGTCCACATAGATAATATCCTGGATCGTTGGAAAATCTTGATAAGCCAGCAGCTTCGTCACTCGATCCGTTTTCTCCGTTGTAGGAGAAAGCACCTCAACAATCACCGTTGGTGACTCAAGGCCCTCTTTATTAGACCAATCTCGGGGATCGCATGAGACCGATACATCAGGGTAATAGCGTCGGCTTTCTCCTAGAAGAACAGCCACATCCGAGCTATAAGTATTGCACTCAGAATTCAGCAGGCCACCAGCCAGCACATATCCAATATTGACCGTGATCTGCCCATGAGCAGGAGTCCCACCCGTCATCATACGGATAGAACCATCCTCGTACTCAAACTTCCGCTCGGGATTCGTCCTGACAACCTCCAGATATTCCGCAAGCGTATGGGTCATCACATCCGGTTCAAACATCCCACATTCCTCAACTTCCCTTGAGAAAAACACCCTTTTCAATACCCTCCTGTCGCCTCTATCATATCCTATTTTGCCCATCCAGTCTATCCAAAAGTCTCATTCCCACGGCTATTTCATGCTCTGCTTAGCCGCCTTCGGCGGCGAGGAAGGGGAGGAGACGCCTCGCCTCCACCAACGATTGACACCCCTGGACTATGTAGCGTTGGTTGTGATGCAGTTCATCAGAACGAAAGGTGAGATCTAAAAAGCCTGTCTACTGCCATCGTAAAACGATATGGTATACTTCCTCTTACCAGCAAGGATAGGTATACAGCTCCGCTCATCTTTTTTGTGCCGCAGGGCTATCCTATCCCCACTGCCACTGTGGGTTTCAGGCGGTCAACGATGCTAATCCACGACCACCGTGGACTGGCATAGGCCACCTCTTGTATTTACGATCAGGAGGACACCCCTGCTATGAAAGTCTTCAGGGCGGACCAGATCCGCAATGTCGCGCTGATCTCTCATGTTGGTTCCGGTAAAACTTCTCTTGTAGATGCTGCTCTCTATGATGCTGGCATGACGACCCGCCAGGGTCGGGTCGATGATGGCTCTTCTCTCTCCGATTTCGATCCCGATGAGATTAAACGCCACATGTCTCTAAGTGTGAAAGTTCTTCCTCTCGAATGGAAAGAGACAAAGATTAATCTGATCGATACTCCTGGCTACCCCGATTTTGTTGGCGAGGTGCAGGCTGGCCTTCGCGTTGCCGATGCCGCTGTAATTGTGGTGACGGCTGAAAAAGGCGTTGAGGTCGGGACTGAGCTGGTCTGGCAGTATGCCGATGAACATCAACTCCCCCGCGTTGTTCTGGTGAATAAGCTGGATCGCGAGAATACAAGTTTTGAACGCGCTCTGGAGTCTCTACAATCACAGTTCGGCTCTCGCGTGGTTCCCCTCCAGATCCCTGTCGGCGAGCAAGCGGGCTTTAAGGGTGTGGTCGATCTGGTTTCGCGTAAGGCCTTTACGTTTGAAGCAGGCAATCAAGCCACAGAGATCCCTCTTCCAGGCGATCTAAAAGACCAGGTGGAGTCCTATCGCGAACAATTGCTTGAGGTGGCGGTGGAGAGCGATGATGCGGTGATGGAGAAGTTTCTGGAGGGCCATGAGATATCCAATGAGGAGCTGATCTCGGTGATTAAGCTGGGAACGAAAACGGGGCAGGTGGTTCCAGTTCTCTGTGGCTCGGCTTCAAAGAACATCGGGGTGCAATCTCTCTTGGATGCGAGTGTGGATTATCTGCCCAGTGCCGCTGAGGCTCTGCCAGAGGATGCGAAGGCCTTTGACAATCAACTTTCGCTGTTTGTCTTTAAGACTTCAGCCGCTCAGGTTGGGACCATCACGCACTTCCGTGTGTATAGCGGCACCCTCAAACCGGATAGCCGTGTTTTTAATCTTCAGGAGAAGACGGAGGAACGCTTCAGCCAGCTTCTGATCCCTCACGGCAAGACAACCGAGCCAACTAATGAGATCCCGGCTGGCGATATCGGATCAGTGGCGAAGCTGGCCCGCACCCATACAGGCGATACACTCTCCGAGAATAAAGATGCGACTCCTCTTGGACCTGTGCGGTTCCCCACTCCCTGCTTTACGGCGGCGATTATGGCGAAAAGCAATGCCGATCTGGATAAGATGAGTAACGCGCTGGCTCGACTGGCGGAGGAGGATCGCACGGTGCGCGTCTCCCGCGATCCTGAGACGGGGGAGACATTAGTCTCTGGTATGGGTGAAACCCACGTGCAGATCCTGGTTGAGAGTATGAAGCGCAAATATGGCGTTGATCTGGAGAGCCACGATCCCAAAATCTCGTATCGCGAGACGATCCGCAAGAAGGCGAAGGCCCAGGGGAGACACAAGCGCCAGAGCGGCGGCCACGGACAGTTTGGGGATGTGTGGTTGGAGATAGAACCACTCCCACGTGATGGAGAGCAAAACTTTGTTTTTGAGGATAAGATTGTCGGTGGTGTGGTCCCCAATCAATTTATTCCTGGCGTTGAGAAGGGTGTGCGCGAGTCTCTCAAGAAAGGTTTTGTCTCAGGCAATCCAATGGTTTATGTGAAGGTCGCGCTGGTAGATGGGAAATATCATCCCGTGGATTCTTCCGCCCAATCCTTCGAGGTCGCGGCCTCCCTGGGTATGCAGGAGGCGGTCCCACTCGCCAGCCCGGCTCTATTAGAACCGGTGATGACGGTGACAGTCAATATCCCTGAGTCCAATATGGGCGATGTCATGAGCGATATCAATACCAAACGCGGTCGCGTGCTCGGGATGAATTCGCTTGAGAATGGAATGCAGCAGATCGTTGCGAATGTTCCTCAAGCTGAGATGCTGCATTATGCCAGCGATCTGCGCTCCATTACCCAGGGACGCGGAAACTTTACAATGGAGTTTTTCCAGTACGAGGAGGTGCCCGCGAATATTCAACAGGATGTTATTGCTCATTCAGCAAGGTATTCTGAGAAGCACACCGAAAAACATACAGAGAAGCACACCGAAAAGCACGCGGAAAAACGGTAGCCTCTTGCTAGACAGATGGATGAATTTTCTCCATCCATCTGTCTTTATAAGGAGCCTCGGTTGTCCCTTCTCTCCGGACGCAAAGCCCCTCTTTGAGTGTCCTGACCCTGCCTTTGAGATCCTCCTTGAGAAGTGTGCATCTGGCTCTGAGATCTATTCTGACCCTGAGATCCACGTTGCTGGTTTTGAGGCTTTCCTCCTCGATTTCCCTGGGGAGTGCGTCCCTTACCATTTCCCGATTGGCTACCACTTCTTTTGTTTCCACCCTTTTCACGATCAAGAACGGCGCTGGCCTCACCCTCATACCCATGCTGGACAAGCCATTTCCGCGCCTCTCCATGCAGATCTCTGAGATTGGAACTTGCGGCAATCATCATCCACATGGCAAACTCAGGATTAGCGGGCGTTCCCTCATCCCATTGCCCTTCCTGAATTAAAAATGCGCTTACTTGCTTCACATCAAGGGTGCGTAAGATGGTATCCAGGTGCTTGCGAAAGTCTGCGTATTCGGTCATCGTTCTACATTATCCTTGTCTATACGTATTTCACAGGCCTATTTCATTTTTTTCTTATGCCACCGACGCGGCGAGGAGGGGGAGAAGGTGAGCTGGGACGCCCAGCCTCCCAGGGGGGGGGGGGGCGCCAGGGCCCACGGCGGGCTCAAATAAAAAGAAAAAAAGAAGTAAATAAA
>CAXTTV010000011.1:6996-52916 GCA_964247295.1 uncultured Ktedonobacteraceae bacterium
GCTGGGACGCCCAGCCTCCCACCAGGGGTTGACACCCCTGGACCCGCTTCTTTCTAAAATGAAAAGACCCTGAGTATTTCATTAAGTTCTTGACTTGCTAATTAAAAATCTGTACAATTCCAAACAGACCTATGCATATGTACGTTTCCATCCAGCACGCCTGCTTCAGGCGTACTAGAGGTATCTTTTGTACAACAATCAGTTATTTACTGCTTCCTGTCTGGCAGAAATTTTACAACAATTAATGATCTACCGTCCAAACGGGATGCTAACCATCAGATTGGTCATTGCCGACCATTTTGAGGAAGCTATTCTAAAGATAGAAAATGGCCGGCCTGTGTATATTTTGCATGGCACACAGGAGGACAGGATTACCGAGCAAATTTTGACCTGGCTCAATTCTTGGGGCGAGGTCTCTTTCTATTTCCAACCTTTAACAAATATGCTATCTGGCCCTAATTCTTACGCATCACCTTCCCCTGACTCCGGTCGGCTTGATCGCCAGGTTCCACCTGTCTCTAATCCCTATAGCTCCGGATCTCTCTCTCCTGACTCCGGTCGGCTGAATTCTAATATGCTCCCTGAGTCTCATCCATATTCATCACTCTCTACGTCTCCCAACTCTGACAACCTGGATCGTCGGATGCTCAATGACTCTAACCCTTATCTCACGCAACCTCCTTCCTCTGATTCCGGTCGTTTCAATCAAAATCTTTCACCCAATACTTCACCCTATCCTTCACGGCTCCCCTCTTCCGATTCCGGTCGCATCAGTGGGAACCCACTTCGCACAAGCGCAAATCCACCGGCGAAGCCTGTAATACCAAAACCACCCACTCCGTCCAATCCACCTACTTCACCAAAGCCTTCAGGGTCGTCCAATTCGCCATCAGGCGTGAGGAAGAACCGTTCTCCTCAACAATTCAATTCTAGCGAGCAGACTCATACCTACACTAGGCGTCAGACAGCACCTGAGGCCATTATACCTTTATTAACAACCACTGGCCGCGATTTTCCGGTCGCACAACTCCCCCGCATGGATCGCGCTGTCTTTTTACTGATCAATGGGAAGCGCTCTCTGGTCGAAATCAGCCAGATTACCCGCCGTCCACAGGAAAATGTCCTCGCTACGCTTCAACAACTGCGCGATCAGCAACTTCTCGTTTTTGATGAATAATTCTTTTTGAGGAAAGCCATTTTCTCCTACACCTCTGTATTTCTCGTGAGATCCTTCATAGAATATCCTCAATTCAGCATACTACGATCAGGTTTGTCGCTGGACTGAATCTGATTATTGCGCACCAACATCTGCCTCAAAAAGGGAACTTCTCGCCTGAGAATGGCGATCTCTTCTTGAAGGCGTTGCTCTGTTGAGGTTATTTCTAAAAAGTGTTGCTTCTGCTCATCCTCTATATCTAGCAGGTAGGCAATAAAGTAGGATAGCTCGTCTGGCTTTTTTGGAATGTTCGCCTGGATGGTCGGTCGATTAGAGGCTTCGAGTAGCATCTCAAGATAACTACCAAAAAGATTATGAGCCTCTTGAGCGTAGGAGTAGAGCTCTGAGACCTTCTCCGGCTGATCGTCAAAACACTCAACCAGGCCAGATAAGTATGGTTTCTCTTGATACTGTTGAAGAACATGAAAGCGCCTCCCGCCAATGGCGATCAAATTATAGCGCCCATCTTCTAACGTTTCGATCTCATAAATGTCCGCGAGCGTTCCAATCGAGTGTATCTGCTCTTGTTGGTGCTCACTCTCTGGTCTCGCCAGCACCACCCCAAAGGGGGTCTTATTCTGCTGGCATTCTTGAATCATGACACGATAACGATGCTCAAAAATATGTAAAGGTAAAACCATTCCCGGAAAAAGTACAACATTCAATGGAAACAACGGAACTTCAATTGGAGAGGTAGACATTAAGCTTCTCCTTGGTATCAGACCAATTAAGGTAAAAAACCGCCGCCGCCAGGAGAACAGAGACTGACGACATCTCCCGCAGATACTTCAAACGTTGCTTTGCCCGGCAGATCCCGCCACTCACCTTCTCGTTCCAGACGATTCAGGCCTTTCGCACCAGGGAAACCACCGCGCAAACCATACGGTGCATGATCTCTTCTATCTGTCAATAATGTGACTGTGGCTGGCCCTAAAAACTCTAACTCACGGCAAAGACCATCTCCACCACGGTATTGACCGGCTCCCCCGGTACCATACCGTAGTGCATAGCGCCTCACTCGCACTGGAAGATCCATTTCCAGAACCTCAATCGGTGTGTTTCTTGTATTACTCATGTGGACATGAACACCCGAAAGGCCGTCTGCTCCCGGCCTCGCTCCCATCCCTCCACCCATGGTTTCGTAGTACGCGAATGGACGCCCACTCTCTGGAAGCATTCCCCCAATGGTAAGATTATTCATTGTACCTTGTGAAGCAGCCGGCACTCTCAAGGGGGCCAGTTGCGCCAGCGCACCAAACATAACATCTACGATCCTTTGCGAGGTCTCTACATTTCCAGCCGCTACGGCTGCCGGCGCAACTGGATTCAATAATGAGCGCTCTGGAATAATCAAACGGATGGCCTCAAGGGTTCCATCATTTATGGGAACATTTTCACCTATCAAGCATCTTAACACATACATAACACTAGAGGTTGTCACTGCTTGTACTGCGTTCACGTTCCCATTACTCTGTGGCGCACTCCCTGTAAAATCTACAATCAGTGTTTCTTTTTCAATCTGGAGGCGCACCTGAATTTTCAAAGATTTGACGCCCCAACCGTCATCATCCAGGTAATCACAGTATTCTACATGGTGTGCTGGCAATTCTCGCAAGGCGATGCGTGTCAGACGCGCGGTATAATCCAGCAGGGCCCCAGCATAATAACGAACCTGATGAGATCCATAACGAGCTATCAATTCCTGCAAACGGCGCTCGCCAACGCTGACGGTGGCAAGCTGAGATTGCATGTCCCCCCGCCTTTCTTCAGGTGTACGTACATTACGATAAAGTAGGGTTAAGAGTTGTGCATTGACCACTCCCCGACTCACGAGCTTCAACGGCGGAATAATAATCCCTTCCTGATACAATTCACGCGAGAGCGGCATGGAGCCAGGAGAGATTCCTCCCACGTCGGCATGGTGGGCGCGACTGGCTACAAAACCAAATAGTTCACCGCTTTTCCCATCGGGATCATGCTCAATAAAGACCGGCGCAACCAGGGTAATATCCGGTAGATGCGTCCCACCCATGTATGGGTCATTAAGAATAACGCAATCTCCAGGCTCAAAGCTCTCAATACTCCCAATCGCGGCCTGAACTGAGGCAGGCATCGCTCCTAAATGCACTGGAATATGCGCAGCCTGGGCAATCATACGGCCCTGAGCATCAAAACAGGCGCAGGAGTAGTCTTTGCGCTCTTTAATGTTGGGTGAGTAAGCGGTCCGGCCCAGCGTCGCACCCATCTCTTCAGCGGCTGAGGCAAATAGATGCTTAAAAATCTCTAGCGTGGCCGGGTCTGGCTGGGAGAGACTTTCTGTAGATGCACTATGATTCCATTTATGCCCATGCTCGGGCTCGGTCAGAATATTTCCCCGACTATCCACCTGTCCAATCCATTCAGGTGAAAGCAGACAGGTACTATCCTCCTGAACGAGCAGGGCCGGACCCACAATCCGATTTCCCGGCTGAAGACGGGCCCGATCATAGATCCTGGCTATAAAGGTTCCACGTTCAAAGATCATTGGTCGCTCGCCGAGCAAGGCCTGATCAGGTGTCTCTTCACCGGCTGGTAGAGTGGGTAGATCCACGTCGGGTGGCTGAATCTCAAGCTTGACGCGAAGAGAGACAATTTGTACTGGTTGTTCGGGATGTGAGTGCCCAAACCGTTGCTGATGTTGGGCGTGGAAGCGTTCTAACGTCTCTGAGAACCGCGCTTTCGACTCAATAGTCAGTTCATAAGACTGACCCTGGTAACGCACATCGTAAAGTCGTTTAAGATTAACCTGAGCCTGCCCTCCTGGAAGCTGTCGCAACTCTTGCTCCGCTTCACGTTTCGCGCGCTCCTCCAGTAGAACAAACTGCTGATCTAAACTATTGTCCGACCAATCTCCCTGCTCAATCATCACTGTCTGTACATACTCTTTGACGATGGGAGCCAGCACCATACCAAGCGCGGAGAGCACTCCTGGATACCTTGGAAGTATAACCCGAGGAATTCCCAGGGCCATCGCTAATTCGCAGGCATGCAACGGCCCGGCTCCTCCAAACGGGAGCAATGAGAACAGGCGAGGGTCGTAACCCCGTTCGAGGGAGACGGTTCGCAGCGCGCGCTCCATACTGGCATTCACAACGCGCAATATTCCCAGAGCTACCTCTTCAACTGTCATCTTCATCTGCTCCGCCAATGACTTAAACCGCTCACGAGCCCGTTCGGGATACAATGGGAAGCGTCCCCCTAGAAAAAAATCAAGATCGATCCGGCCCAGTACTAAATTCGCGTCGGTAACGGTCAGATGCTCGCCGACTCCATAACAAGCAGGGCCTGGAACCGCGCCTGCCGACTCCGGGCCTACCCGTAAAGCGCCCCCCTCATCGAGGGTGACAATTGAGCCCCCACCAGCACCAACGGTATGCATATCGACTGTCGAGACGCCAATCGGGCAGCCCGCGACCATGGCCTCGGAGGTCAGTGGGATCGATCCAGCGCACAACGCGACATCGGTCGAGGTCCCACCCATATCCAGGGTAATTAATTGATCATAGCCAGCCTGCTTCCCCAGATGAAATGCTCCAATGACTCCGCCTGCCGGCCCACTCAGAACGGTTCTAACGGCCTCCCTGCCCGCGATCTCCGCTGAGATACTACCACCCGAGGATTGCATGATCCGTAGAGGATTGTTGAGGCTCTGCTGAAGGTTCTCTAAATACTGGGCCATGACGGGTTGGACATAGGCATTGACCGCGACAGTACTGGTCCGCTCATATTCGCGGAACTGCGGTAGGATCTCACTGGAGAGCGAGATAGGGATCTCTGGAAAACGTTCACGAAGGGCTAGCGCCAGTTGCCGCTCGTGCGCGGCATTGCGAAAGGCATACAACAGGCAGATAGCAATGCTCTGTGGATTACAGGCCGCGACTTGCGTAAGGAGATGCTCTAACGCCTCTGTTGTAATCTCTTGTAAAACCTTTCCTTGATAGTCCAGGCGCTCAGCGATCTCCAACCGACGCTCTCGTGGAATGAGAGCAGGGGGCCGATCCTGCATCAGATCATAGAGTTTGGGGCGATCCTGCCGACCAATAGCCAGCACATCAGCGAAACCGGCGGTGGTGATCAGGACGGATTTAGCACCTTTGCGCTCAAGTAAGGCGTTGGTCGCGACAGTTGAGCCATGCACAACAAGGTACTCTTCCGCCAGATGCAGGGCCTTAATCCCCTCCAGTAAACCCTGTGAGGGGTCTTGAGGCGTGCTAGGAAGCTTATGGACACGCAGATCTCCTGACCGCTCGCCCGTGGCTGGAATATAAGAGACCAGATCTGTAAACGTACCGCCAATATCAACTCCCACCAGGGAAGGCCGAGAGGCTGGCCGATCTACCATACTGCACACTTCCTTTCAGAGCCGGGAGCATAGAGCCTGGGAGCGTCTCACCGGAAATACGGTCAGGAAAAGGCATGAAAGCTCTCATGCCCCTCCCATCTCAGATTACTGGATTAGTTCACGCACAACCTGCTGGACGCGAGCGCCATCGGCCCGGCCCTTCGTAACTTTGGCGGCCAGCGGCATCACCTTACGGAACTCCTTGCCCTGTTCGGCGACCAGTTGTGAAATGAGCGTACGCAGCTCATCATCGCTCATCTGTGAGCCTTTAAGGTATTCCTGAAGAATATCAGCCTCTTTCTGCTCCCGATCCGCCAGATCATCCCGTTTCCCCTGCCGGTACAGTGGAATCGCCTGATTGCGCTTCTTTACCTCTTGCTCCAGTACTTTCAAACAGTCTGCTTCGGTTAACGGCTGACCATACTCAGAATTTTTGCGATCGGTACGCGCGACCTCAAGGTTATGGATCGCGCCCAGGGCCATCCGCAATGTATCCAGGCGAAGCTGGTCACGGCTCCTTTGTGCGGCCTGAATATCTTTTCTTAACTGTTGCTCAATCGGGAACTCTTGTCTGGCCTCAGCCATAATAACACTATCTCCTTCAAACTATTTTCTATAGAGAACGGGCTACGTTTAATCACCTCAAACAGCCTGGGCCTTCCTTCTACTGTGCCAATGGCTTTTGCAACACATACTGATCTAGAAAGCGCGCAATCGCAGGATAAGCGACCAGACGGTTCACGCGTTTGATCAGCCCATGCCCTTCGTCCTCAAAACGCAGATAGGTAGTGGGCACCCCCCTTTGTTTGAGAGCAGCCACGATCTGCTCCGCCTCACCCACCGGCACACGCGGATCATTCGCGCCGTGGACCACAAACAGAGGAGCCGCAATCTTATCGACGTGTAGGATCGGCGATATCTGCTCCAGAAACTCGCGATCCTGCTCCAGGCTACCATACTCGGCCTCACGCAGTTTACGTCTCCATGCTCCCGTATTCTCCAGGAAGGTGACAAAATTGGCAATCCCGACAATATCTACGCCGGCGGCCCAGAGATCTGGATAGGTTGTTAAAGCAGAGAGTACCATAAACCCGCCATAGCTGCCACCCATTACGCCTATCCTCCGTGGGTCCGCTACCCCCTGCTCGGTTAGCCAGCGAGCCCCAAAACGAAGATCCGCTACCGAGTCCATCCTCAAGCGGACATCATCAAGGCTTTGATAGGTATAACCGTAGCCGCTGCTGCCACGCACATTAGGAACCAGCACACCATATCCCTGGTTTACTAGATACTGCATTACTGGATTGAGAACCGGACGCGACTGCCCCTCCGGTCCACCATGCACATAGATAACAAAGGGCAGGTTCTCCTGATGCTCACCTTTGGGAAGATACAAAAATGAGGGGATCTCTCGCTGATCAAATGTCTGATAACGAATCAGTGAGGGCTCAACCAGAAGATCACGAGGAATACCACCGGTGGCGCTGCGCGTAGTTCGCTTCATATCCTGCTTTTCCAGGTCCCAGATCCAGATATCATTGTCAAACTGTAAGGCTAACGCCAGTTGACTCCCATCTGGCGACCAGGAAAGAGAACGAACGACGCTCCGTTTGAGATCTGGCAGTGGCAGGGATTTCCGCTCTTGCCAGCCGCGTGAGACTTCAAAAAATTGCATCCGGCTATAGCCATCCTCATTGCTCACAACAGCCAGACGCGAGCCATCGGATGTTATCTCTAAAATCACACTATCCCAGAGATCATCCTCTAAATACCCAATCTCCTGCGTTTTCAAATCCAACCAGGCCAGCGACAAAAACTGACGCGTCTGATTACAGAGCAGATAGATCCCACTCCCATCAGCCGACCAGCGGGGAAAAAGATGCAGAGCCGGCCCCTCCGCCAGGGTGGGCGTCAAAGAGGTGACCTCTCCTGTCGCGATATCTATCTGTAAAAGTTCATTGCGCGCATTGGAAAAGATACGCGAGACTAGAATAAAGCGTCCATCCGGCGAATAGTCGCCCGGCTGGTTATAACTATCATCCCGCAACACTATTTTGGATGCCCCGCTCTCAAGCTCCATCTCATAAATGTCAAAATAGCGAGGATCGCGCTCGTTGCTGCTATAAACGATTCTGAGCCCATCAGGTGACCAGCTTCCAAAGGTATAGATAGTCTCCAGACGATTGGTGAGGGGCCGCAGACCATCCTCATTTGAGGCGAGCAAAAATAACTGCGTGCGCTCACTCCCACCAATATCACCAGAAATGAGCAGTCGATCCTCCACTGGCGAGAAGGTTACAGAGGCGATCCGCTCCCCACCAAAGGTAAGCTGTTCAGGCCATGAGGGCTCGGATGAACCAGTCTCTATAGTCCAGGCTTCAGCGATTCCTGTAATGTCCGCCAAAAAGCCCAGTCGCCTGCCGTCGGACGAGAAACAGGGCTGATACGCCTCGCGAATATTTAGAAATCGCTCAAAAGGGATTGGCATAATTTACTCCTTTTTCCCTAAAAACATACAGAAACCAACCGACCACACACAGCCGAGACCCGATCCTTGTAAATAAAAGGTGGCTTCCTGTGTAATATACATCTTAGATACCGCAAACGTTTCCATGAGTGTGAGACTGCCAACCCTGGAAATCCCTGATCGTTTTCTGCTTCTAATGACTATTATACGTAGAGAAACACCAAAAGCGGAAAACTTTTACAAGCAATTTTTCTCCTGATAGCACTTTCATAGATTGGAATTTGGGCGGGTTCACGTCTGTTTTAAGCTACGAGAAGACGTTTTTCTCAGAAAGGTCCCTTCACTATGGCGACATCCTTTCGCGGAGAGGTCCGCAGCCCCGATTTTCCAGCAGGGCTGGACTGGATCAACAGCGATCATCCTATACAGATTAAAGAGTTGCGTGGGCGGATCGTCCTTCTACACTTCTGGACACTCTGCTGCATTAATTGTATGCACTGCCTTGCGCAACTGCGTGAGTTGGAGGCCGAATTTCCTGATGAACTCACGGTTGTCAGCGTGCATTCGGCGAAATTTCCGAGAGAACGACTGACTGAGAGCGTTCGTGACGCTGTATTGCGCTACGGGATCGATCATCCGGTAGTGAATGACCGCAACCTGAACACCTGGAAAGAGTATGCGGTGCGCGCATGGCCGACGGTGATGTTTATCGATCCCGAGAACCGGGTAATCACACGGCATGAGGGCGAGATCAATCCCGAGCTGGCGAAAAGTCTGTTGCGGGAGATGATCGCGGACTTTGACTCTAAAGGTTTATTAGACCACAAACCACTGCGCTTTACTCAGGAACCCACAACCAGGGCGACACTGGCGTTTCCGGGGAAGCTCGCGGTAGATGAGATCGCCAACCGCCTGATGGTTAGCGACTCGGCTCATCATCGCTTGCTTGAGCTGGATATAGAGGGGCGGGTCCGACAAATTATTGGCTCCGGAGAGCCAGGAGCCCTTGATGGCGATCTTGAGACAGCCCAATTTCTCCGCCCTCAAGGGATCACGATTGTCGGCGATCAGGTCTATGTGGCCGATACCGAGAACCATCTGATCCGGCTGGTTGATCTGGTCAACCGGCAGGTGACAACAATTGCCGGGACCGGCCAACAGGCGGGATTCGTCCAGACACCGGTCCGAGGCGATGCTTTGACGGTCTCCCTCAGCTCTCCCTGGGATCTTGTCTACACAAACAAACGTCTCTATATCGCGATGGCGGGCCTGCATCAACTCTATGTTCTGCACCTGGATCGCAACGCTCTTGAGCCTTTCGCTGGAAGCGGCCATGAGGGTCTGATCGATGGCCCACGAACCGAGGCCTGGTTCGCCCAACCCAATGGGCTGGCCCTGAAGGAGGGGTACACGCTCTGGGTCGCCGATAGCGAGACCAGCGCGATCCGCGCCATCGATATCTCACGAGCCAATCATGTCAGCACCCTGGTTGGCACCGGACTGTTTGACTTTGGAGACCAGGATGGCATCGGAGATACTGTTCAACTTCAACACGTTCAGGGCCTCTGCCTGCTCAATGAGCAAGTCTATCTGGCCGACACCTACAACAACCGGATCAAAGTCCTCGACCCTCAAACACGCGAGGTCAAGACCATCGCGGGCACTGGCGAGGCTGGTTATCGCGACGGATCTCTTGATCAGGCCCGCTTCAACGAACCCGGTGGAGTAATCGCGGTCCAGGGCAAACTTTACGTCGCGGACACCAACAACCACGCCATCAGAATAGTAGATCTAGAGGCGAAAACGGTCTCCACTTTAAGGGTTCAGCTCTAAGCAAGCAAAGCAAGATACGCTACCGTCACTCGAACTTATGAGATACAATAAAGGCTGTTAACGATTTGTTTATCCACAAAGGGGTGATATTTAGTTATGGCAAGTATCCTTAAAACTGTTGTCTCTCATGCTCAGACCGCGTTCGTCAATGCTCCCTTTACGGACTTCAGCAAGGAAGAGAACCGTAAAGCTCAGGCTGAGGCTTTGGAGAAGGTTAAAGGTGAGCTGGGACAGACCTACCCTCTGATCATTGGTGGTCAGAAGATTACGTCTCCAGAGATCTTTGACTCGATTAATCCCTCGAAACCGGATGAGATAATTGGACATTTCACAAAAGCAACGGCTGAGCAGGTAACACAGGCAATCCAGGCCGCAACCCGGACCTTTGAAAGCTGGAAAAAGGTACCCGCAACCGAACGAGCGGGATATTTGTTCGCGGCAGCAGAGCTAGTGCGGCAGCGCCGCTTTATTTTTAATGCCTGGATGATCTACGAGGTCGGGAAAAGCTGGGTTGAGGCCGATGGCGATACAGCCGAGGCGATCGACTTTATGGAGTTCTATGGCCGCGAGATACTGCGTCTGGCTGGTGAGCAACCGATCACAAAGATCGCTGGCGAGGATAACGAGCTTCGTTACATTCCTCTGGGCGTGGGTGCGGTCATTCCCCCCTGGAATTTCCCCTTCGCGATTATGGCTGGCATGACCTCTGCCTCTTTTGTCGCTGGCAATACGGTAATCCTGAAACCAGCTAGTACAGCCCCGACCATCGCATATCAGTTTGTGAAGGTGCTGGAAGAAGTTGGGCTTCCGGCTGGCGTGGTGAACTATCTGACCGGCTCGGGTGGGACGATCGGTGATACCTTGGTAGATGATCCTCACATTCGCTTTATTGCCTTCACCGGCTCGCGCGAGGTGGGCCTGCGAATTAATGAGCGGGCAGCGAAACATCAGCCGGGGCAGAAATGGATCAAACGCACAATTTTGGAGATGGGCGGAAAAGATGCGGTGCTGGTTGATGAGACCGCCGATCTTGACGCCGCCGCCGAAGGAATCGTTTCGTCGGCCTTCGGCTTCCAGGGACAGAAGTGCTCCGCTGGCTCCCGCGCGATTATCGCCGCTCCTGTTTACGATCAGGTAGTCCAGAAGGTGCTGGCTCGCGCGCAAAAGTTGACTCAGGGCGATGTGACTAAAGCCGAAACCTACATAGGTCCGGTAATCGACGAAAATGCCTATAAGAAAATCAATGAATATATTGAGATCGGTAAGGGCGAGGGTCGCCTGATCCTTGGCGGCGGACACCATGAGCCGGGGTATTTTATCGAGCCCACCATTATCGCTGATGTTGATCCCAAAGCCCGAATCGCTCAAGAGGAGATCTTTGGTCCGGTGCTGGCCCTGATCAAGGCGCGGGATTTCGAGGATGTGTTGCGGATCGCCAACGATACCGATTATGGTCTAACTGGCGCGCTCTACACCAAACGGCCCGAGCGGATCGAGCAGGCGAAGGAAGAGTATCACGTCGGGAACCTCTACTTTAATCGAAAATGCACCGGGGCGCTGGTCGGCGTTCATCCCTTTGGCGGCTTCAATATGTCTGGAACCGATTCTAAGGCTGGTGGCCACGACTACCTGCTGCTCTTCACACAAGCCAAAGCTATCTCGGCGAAAAAATAAGTAGGAGGACTCTTCTTGACTGTAAAGCAACTGGCTTCAGGTTTGTGGCAGATAGATCTGCCCTTCCTGGGGCAACAGGAGATCATCGGAAGCTACCTGCTGGCGGGATCAGGCGAAGTCGCCCTTATGGATCCCGGCCCCAGCACAACCATAGAACCGTTGCTGGATGGTATTCGGGAGGCAGGCTTCGCTCCCGAAAATGTGACGCATCTACTGGCAACACATATACATCTGGATCATGCTGGATCGGTTGGCTCATTAACGAAACGCCTGCCCAATGCGAAGGTGTACGCTCACCATAAGGGCGCGCCTCATCTGCTAGATACCAGTAAGGTGGTCGCCAGCGCTACCCGCATCTATGGCGATCGGATGCAGATGCTCTGGGGCGAGATTGAGCCCGTTCCCCAGGATCGGCTTCAGGTTCTTTCGGATCGGGATGAGCTGATGGTCGCGGGGCAGCGAATCGAAATTTATTATGCGCCGGGACATGCTCAGCACCACGTGCTTTTCCTGAATACCGCGACCGGGGATCTTTTCGCTGGAGATGTAGCCGGGGTGCAACTCCCAGGGGTAAGCTATGTACGCCCTCCTACTCCCCCACCCGATCTGGACCTTGAGGCCTGGATCAGCAGTTTGAAGCTGGTTCAAGAACTCAATCCAGAAACGCTCTACATGGCCCATTTTGGCGCGACTGGCCCCATCGAAGAGCACTGCGCACAGCTTGAGCAGCGGCTGATCCATTGGGGAGAGCTGGTGCTTGAAGCTATGCGCCAGGGGAAGGAAGAGGCGGAGATTATCCCGCTTTTCATAGAGCAGACCAACCCGGAACTTCAGAAGGTCGCTCGCCATCAGGAGGATGCGGAGCGTTACGATATCGCGACCAATTATCCAATGACGGTCCAGGGGTATATACGGTACTGGCGGAAGCAGCATCCGGAGAGATTGTAGATAAAGGAAACCAAATCGTGCGAGTTCCACCCCAGCCGTAGTGCGGAAACGCCATCGCTGCGCTCGACGGGCCGTCCTACGCCACGTACACGGCCCTCTTCGCACCACCATGGGAGACTTCCCTACAAGCCTGGATGTCCTCCAATAACGCTTGCTATCCTAAAAGATAGCGTCGGTTCAACTGAAATACCTCAAGGCTCATCAACATCGGGCGTAGCTCTCCCAACGTCTGAGCAAACAACTTATAGGCCTCATCCTCACCGATAATCGGCGCACAAAAATACTGACTGGTCGCGAACAGGGCCGCGAAACCGTCCAGAACCTCTTTACGCGGTATATGGTCCAGATTCGATGAAGTGCTCATCTGAAGGTACCCACTGGGCGCAATCTCGAGAGACGAAAAGGCGGGAAAAGCAGAGGTACAATCATCTAAAATATCTCGTAGAACAGTACCAGCCTCTTTTGGCCCAACCAGATGCGCGACCGCCATCGAGATCCTCCGGGTCCCCTCTACCAATACCTGCCACTCCATTGGAGTAATCAACTGCTCAGCGTTGGCAAGAAAAGCTTCAGCCTCAATAACCGTGGGAACTTTGTTGGATGCCAGAACGCCACGCCTCTGCCAGTAAGCCAGAAGGTCATCAAATTGCTGTACCTGCTCCTCACTCAAGCTTTCAGCAACCTGGGCTCCTCCACGTTCAAAACGTACGGTTCCCTGACTCCAGGTTTTCAGATCATTCAAAGTGGCAAGCACCTCCCCTCGATTCCCTACAATATGAGCCAGCTTGCCATAACGAAAATAAAGGTGTGCGACACCCAACCGATTGGCATTCCGTAGGGTCAGGCGTCCAAACGCCTTTGACCGACGAATGCTATACATCACATTCGAGAGCTCATACAGCGATCCTTGCCATTGAGAGCTCTGTGCATTGGTGGGAGGGACCGGAGCCAAAGTAAGTGCCACCTTCTTTAGAGTATGCGCGAACATACGAACAAAATACTTTTCTCTTTCCTTGTTCCATAATAAAGAGAAGCATCAATTCTTGTCAAGCCTGAATTCTTCTAAAGGAGAGGTACTATTCCTTTTGAGTGGAAGCAATCACGGTCTTTTCCTGACAAGAAACGCACAAGCCAATCAGCTCTCCATCAATCTCCTGAACATCGGTCAGCCGCCGCGCACATCGGCACACATACCCGTGAGGACGAGCGGGATTTCCCAAAACTAATGTATACGCCGGAACATTTTTGGACACCACTGAGCCCGCGCCAATCAGGGCAAACTCGCCAATGGTAATCCCACAGACAATCACTGAACCCGCGCCAATCGAGGCTCCATAGTGCACATGTGTGGGTGTGATATGCCAGTCATCAGCGCTTTTCAGCTCTCCTGAAAGGGTGATGGCACGCGGGTACAGATCGTTGGTGAAACAGACGTGGGGTCCAATGAAAACGCCATCCTCGATGGCTACTCCCTCAAAAATCGAGCTGTGGTTCTGGATTTTGACGCGCGAGCCGATCTGCACGCCCGTGTCAATGTAAACACCTTTGCCAATATTGCAGTTCTCGCCGATCCGCGCCAGCTCACGCACTTGCACATCTCGCCAGATACGCGTGCCGTCCCCAACCTGGGCCTCGGGCGAAACTTCGGCTCGGGGATGAATAAAAGCTTGCTCACTCATAACGACTTTCTCCTCTTCTTTATAATAATGAAAACAATAACACAACCGGCTCTCACCGTCGCGCTTCCTTCCTCTACCAACAATCTACCATAAATCACACGGATTTAAGACTCTGCCATGACATGCTATATAAGAAGAATTGCGATCCGTCCTCCCAGGCCAACCCATTTGGGAGCTCTGCCTGCAAATATGCCTCACGGAAGGTAACCATTCAATGAATCTGGTTTCGTTCTCTATTAAAACTAAGGGATTGCATAACTTTACTCGGCGGCTCTGGACAGTCTTCAGCCGCTTCGGCTTTACTGAGAAACAGACGCGGCAGGCACTGTTCTCGGTAGTTGATGCTCTCCATCAATACGATGCTTCCCCTACCTTTTTTATTCCGGCAATTGTCCTGCAACGACACTCAAAACTGATTAATCAAGTTCAGCAACAGCGGGCGGAAATCGGCATTCACGGCTATGTTCACAATGACTACCGTACCCTGAATAGACAGCAACAGTTTGATCAAACAAAAGAAGCGACGAGAGTTTTCAAACAATCAAAGATCCGCTTCCAGGGATTTCGCAATCCCTACCTGGGCTGGACCCCTGAATCTGTTGGTGTGTTTAACCAGCTCGGCTTTACCTATGATAGCAACGAGGCTGTGCTCCACGATGTAATCGATGTGGACCATCTGGACCCCATGATACGCAGCGGCTACGAAAAGTCAATGAAGCTTTTCCAGGCACTTCCCTGCACCGCCTATGCCCTCCTACCCCATGTTGAGGATCATCTGATCCGCATTCCGACCAGTATCCCTGACGATGAGATTCTTTTTGATCGTCTGCGAATGACTGATGTCCGAAACGTTGCTTGTACCTGGAAACAAGTCATGCAGCGCGTCTACAATCTAGGCGGAATTTACGTGCTAAATCTGCATCCCGAGCGGGCGCTGATCTGCCAGAAAGCCCTGAAAGATTTGCTGGCCTACGCCGCGAATCTCCCCCGTGGGACCTGGATTAGTGATTTGAATACGGTCGCCGAATGGTGGCTGGCCCGCCAGAATTTCCGCTTTGAGATCCAGCCGACTGGAGAGCAGTGCTGGGAAATTAAGGCCTACTGCCAACCCGAGGCGACGATCCTCGCCCATCGCCTGGAAGTTGAAGATCAGCCGACCACCCCCTGGAATGATCGGGATCGCCAGGTACAGGCAAAAAAATTTAGCGTGAGAGCAGCGCAACGCCCCTGTATAGGTTTATCGGCAGCCTCATCCCAACAGGTAGAGGATCTCCTTAAACAACTGGGCTATGCCTTCGAACGCTGTGAGATCTCACAGGCCAGCGACTACGCCCTTTTTATCGACGAACCTCAAAGCCCTGGTGAAAGCCGGGTAAAACAAATCAAGATGGGTGAAACTCTGCTCCAAAAGATTCAGCAGACAGAGGCTCCACTTCTCTCCTTCGGCCCATGGCCTGAGGGCAAAAGGGCCGCCCTCTCAATCACCGGAGATATCGACTCCATCACCATTCAGGACTTCTTTCTCCGCATTCTAGAAGTCAGTCGCTAAATCCCCAAATAAAAGCGAAAGAGGCGGCCCGTTTGGGCCGCCATAGGCATCAGCTACACACCCATATGTCTCTTTAGGGAGGTAGTGGAGAGCGACGATCATCACAAGCAGTTTTACATGCATTTTATAGAGAACACATATAAAGTATTTTGCAGTCCTCATCGGGGATCATCATTTTTGTCTGGGAGATGGTCCTTTATTGCTTCGTACACCCAGGGCATTAATAATATAACGCAAATTAACGGAATATAGTAAAAAAACAGCAACACACCTCTATAAGTCCAAGATGTAAAAAAGTAGACATACCCTACAATAATCGCGAGAATAACAGCTATAACAAATGCAAGAATTCTCCATCGTAAAGATTTTGCTTTTTGTTGATCGGCTTGTGTTTGCATCCTTGCTCCTTTTAAGTTTTAGAATCCCAGATCTTCTCAATGCTGCCAGGCTCCACTTATTGTACTATGTTCGACAGTTTATTTCAAACCCATTTACATTTTTTTCGACAGAAATATTTTTCAATGCTATACTGTGTAATACCAACAAATTGTGCTCAGGTCAGCTAAACGCAAGCAGTATCCTGGATACACTTTTTTAAGCTCTCTAAAAGCTGGACTTAAGTCTTCTCTTGATGTCTGTAACCTATAGAAACGGTTGACAACCGATTGACGTATGTCTTGCCACTTTTTAGAGAACTACCTTGTATCTACTTTCCTATATAGTAGAATCATTCGCCGATTAAGGCTGATTTTCCAGCAAGAAAAAATTCTGTAAAGATGACGATACTGGTGAGAAAAATCCCGATATATCGTTAATGAATCAGGACCATTTTTGATCAGAAGGGGTGGCCCATAGAGCCGCCCCTTTTGATTGTCAGGCTAGCGCCTTTTGCGCCTGCTCGCTCTGTTTGAGATCAATCACCACCTGATGATAGCGGGTCGCCATTTTTTCCCAGGCAAAGGGCGCGTAATCCTCTAGCGCGCACTTGACCATCCGCTCTCGCTTCTCCGGATGCCAGTATAGATCCACTATCGCCTCAACAAAGGTGTCCAGTTGGTTGGGATCACAGAACGCGACTGACTCCGGGCGAAACATCGAGCGGATCGCAGGGGTATCGGAGGCGATAATCGGTTGGCACATCCAGGCGTACTCATAGGCCTTCGTCGGCAGAATCAGATCCATAAATTGATTGTGACGATAGGGAATGATGCCGACATCACCATGCACCACAAAGTTTACTATCTCCTCCGAAGGGCAGATAGGGATAAATTTCAGCCGATCAGACACACCACACACGTGCGCAACCTCTTTCAAGTGCTCGACCATCTCACCCCGCCCCATCAAGTCCAGCCGGAGATGAGGCGCTCGTGGAAGGGCCTGAGCCATAGCCTGGATCGCCAGTTCCAGTCCGTTGCGCTCGGCTAGAGTCCCATGGTACATCAGGATCAACGGGTTCTCTTCTGTCGGCTCCTTTTTAATGGCTGGCGGACGGCGATCCGTCGGGAATAGATCGGGATCGGCACTATTGAGAATGCTGATCAACTTTTTATGAGGCACGCCGCGTTTCAACAACAACTCTTCAAAAGGCCAGCCCACCGTAATCACGTAATCGGCATACGCGACTGAAACTTTCTCCTGGATAGTCGCCAGCCAGGTCACCAGGGGGCGGGCACGACGACTGGCTTTGGTTGCCATCAGCTCTGGCGAAACGTCCTGCACCTCCAGGATCGTCTTCGCTCCCAATAATTTGGGGATGAGAGATGCGAAGATTAAAAAATCAGGCATATTGTGGACATGCACAATATCGTAGCGCTTTTTAAGATGCATACGAGACAGGTGAAAACCAGACAGGATCA
The DNA here is from genome assembly GCA_964247295.1 of uncultured Ktedonobacteraceae bacterium. GTDB lineage: Bacteria > Chloroflexota > Ktedonobacteria > Ktedonobacterales > Ktedonobacteraceae > CAXTTV01. The sequence goes on from CAXTTV010000011.1 coordinate 24,600, forward strand.
TAAACCAGAGCCAGTCCAAGACTGTCCAGAGAAGCGGTCGACCAAAGCCGCGATCCATCGGCAGACGGTAGGTACGAACTCCACTACAGATCTCAAATGGTCGCTCGCCCTTTGTGCGAAGACAAAAAACATCAACCTCAAATCCAGCATCCAGAGCAGCCTCAGACATCCGTCGAACCAGCGGATCTGCTGGATACCAATCAAAACTTACCATAGCGATGCGTATCGTGGGCATAGACTTTTATTTCCTCCCTATTTAAACTCCACGACTTGTACGGACCCAATTCTGCTGCTTCTTACTACGGTTCACGACCAGCACGACCCACAGTTTCCAGAGCATAAAACCAGGGGCGCTCAACAAAGCTCGATAGGTCGCCAGGGGTGGACGTAGCACAAGGAAAGCGGTTCCCAGATACATCCCCAGCCCCAACAACATCACCAGACCCAGAAAGATCGCTGGCGAGAACATCAATAGCAGCGAGACCAGCAGCAATCCTAGCGTTCCCCCAGCCAGAATTGAGAGCGGCGGGGTAATAAACTCCATTAGAGCCTCCAGCCGCATAAAATCTCGCTGGCGGAGACCCGCCTTTAATAGCGCCATAGAGGTGGCGAAGCCGCTACGCTGACCCTGTGAAGACTCCCAACGGATATCCTGTGTACGCATCTGCTCAAAACTGGTAGGCATCACAGAGCGCACTTCCGCGTCCGGTACATACTCAACCCGGTTGCCATGTTCCACCAGATTCAGGTAATACTCATAGTCTTCCGCCAGTCCATAGGCACGCCAGGGGTACTTTTGTAGGATCTCATGGGTCAGACAGATCCCGCAGCCGGTCAACGGAGAGGAGCCGCCGATAGCATTCCGCCCCAGCGGACGTACATGGTTTACAAGCGTCATTGAGATCCAGCGGAGCGCGGTACTGGCCGAGTCATACATATTTAGAACGTTGTTTTGGGCTTGAAGCGCCTGCACACCCTGATTAAGCTTCTGAGCATAACGATGCAAAAGATCGGGACGAACCACAGCATCAGCATCCAAAATCACATACGCGGTATACTCCGCTCCCTCATCGCGGAGATTCTGAAACATCCATTCCAGGGCATACCCCTTGGCGCGTTTCCGGTCGTCAAAGCGCTCATAGACGCGGAGATTCTGTCCAGGCATCGAGTTTCGAGCCAGGGTCGCCGTTGCATCGGTACAGTTGTCCGCGATTACATATATCATATAAAGATCTTTAGGATATTTCAGCAGAGACAGGCTCTTGAGCAACGTACCCAGGATTACCTCTTCGTTATGGGCAGGGATTAGAATCGCGAAACGCGGCCAGGAAGTAAGCTCAGGTAGCTTATCCGATGACGAACGACGCAGAGACTTCGCGATCGCCGCAACCGAGATCACGACCAGGTACAGAATTGGCAAGGCCAGCACACATTCGGTTATAAGCAATAGTGAGCGCAACAAAGTTATCAACTGCATTCTCTCAACCTCTCCATTAAAACGTTGTATCTAGAAGATGCAATAGGCGATTGCCGCATTGGTGCCAGCTATAGTGCTTTTCCGCCAGAGCCCGACCAGCCTTTCCCAATCGGGTTCGTTGATCCGCATCCTGTAAAAGCCTCACCACACTTCGCGCAAGATTGTTCGGTTGGTCCTCTATCAGCAGATGCTGGCCCGAAACAATCTCCAATCCCTCACATCCTTGAGTGGTTGAGACGACGGCCTTTCCCATTGCCAGCGCCTCAAGAATTTTCAATCGGGTTCCACCACCAATCAATAAGGGAGCAAGAGCCACCTGGGCCTCCGCCAGATATGGCGGAACCGACGGAACTGAACCCGTTACCGTTACTCCCGGCAGCTCTCCCAACTGACGCACCTCGACCGAAGGCTCTTTCCCCACAATCTGCCAGCTTGCATCCGGCACCTGACTGCGGATCTGCGGCCAACACTGGTGGGCAAAAAACAAGGCAGCCGAGGTATTGGGATAATAATCCATCGATCCAGTGAAAATGATCTGGCCTGCTACCTCCGACTTTTGACCAGGGGAAAACAGATCAGTATCCACACCATTGGGCACTACTCCGATCACAATTCGGGGCAACAGCGACTTGAGAATCACCTGCTCCCGCTCGCTCGTCACCAGGATCAGATCGGCCCGCCGGCAGCGTTCCAGCTCCACAGGCCGGATCAGCCGGGCCTCGCGCCAGTTGTACCATTTACGCATCCCCGGCGAAATCTGTCTGGCCGCCCGTTCCAGCAACTCAAACTCCAGATTGTGCTGATCAATAATCACTCGCACACCTCTGGGCACCCGATACCCAGCCATCAATGAGCTTTCAAAAAGCACGGCATCGTACAAATGCTTCGCCAGCATCTCATCCAGGGCAACCTGAACCGTCTCTACCAGATGCTCTTGCAGAATAGCCGAGCGCCCACGAAGAGCATGGATCAACTGCCCAAGCCGTTTAGATCGCCCGGTGCCCGCCAGAGTGCGGTGAACCAGGCGATAATCTAGCAGCAACTGGCAAAGATCCTCGTTCAGACCCTTTTCATTGTGACCGGTCAGGGCTAGCAACGATATGGTGTGCTCTTTCGTCAGAGCACGCAACAGATGATAGTTGCGTGTGCTGGCTCCCCCGCCCGGTCCTGGTAGATTAGGTGAGACGATTAAGATTTTCACGAGCAGACTCTTCTTCTTTCCTGGTATCCATTGTTGGTAAGCGCATCAACACTCCGACCAGCAGCCCCAGATAAATCACATTGCGGTAGAAAAACAACTGATAATCTGCATAGGCCACAACTACCTGCATAAAAGTGATCGCGACAATATAGATCGCAATCATCTGCAAGTATCGATCTTTCAAGACTCTGGCAATCAAGCAACCCTTTACAATAATGCTGCCAACCAGAAACCAGAGCGCGAAGTAGCCGGGAGGCCCCAGACGCATCCAGATCCAGTAGATGGTGTTATGAGGCACCACATTGTAGAGAGGATCAAGCGTGACAATATTGGGAAGCACTATCGGTTGTTGAAAAGGCTTACCAAAACCAATTCCGATCAACGGGCTCTGGCGCTCAGTGAACTTCAGATCGTAGTTTTCAATCACACGATAGGCATTCGAGCTGGCATCATCAGAGTTGGCGCTGGGCTGGAACACCGAGATGACCGATCGCGCGGGAGCCGCGAAACTACCAGCAGAATGCGAGAAGGCCAGAACATAAGCCCCTCCCAGCAGCAGACAGAGCAGGCCACCAAACGCCAGACTCTTGCGCGCCTGCGGTCTGACCTGAAATGTTAGCAGCCAGGAAACGATCAGACCGACCAGCAAAGCCACATAGTCCGTTCGACGCTGATTCGCGACCAGAGCAATCACCACTGGAACCAGCACCACCAGACAGGCATAAAACTGTGGCCTGTACTTATAACACATCATAAAAAGAGCGAGCAGCAGGAGCAAAGCCACAAAGAAAAAGGATTCTTCATGCGCCATAATCTCTCGATGACCAGCAGAGGTCCCGTGAAAGACCGAGAAAAAAATGTAGACTCCCTGAACTCCCTTAAGACCCGCTGCGAAAATCACAAACCAGAACAGTGTACGAATATGGCGTGTCTCCGTCATCAGGTTATACGCCAGTAGGTAGGAAACAAACATATACCAGAAGGGGCGAACCTCTACGACAATCAGCTTGAGCGTACCGCCATTGGTCAGGCCGTGCACAATGCCCATTGCCACCATGCCCAAAAACAGCAGGAGCGGGAAAAGCATCCCTCCGCCAACCAATAACCGTTGGCGGTTCACAAAACGCTGACAGATCAGGCTAAAAAAGATGAGCAGGATCAAAAAGCCGATCGGACGCTCAAACAATCCCTCCAAAGCGTGCGGCCAGTAAAAAACCGGCAATGTATCAGTAAACATTGGAGGGTTCAACCCATTCTGCTCAATCGTCAGCGCGCAAGCCAGCACAATAAACAGGCCGGCTCGCGGCCAACGCATTACAACAGCCGCCAGCATCAGAGCGATCAGAATACCTGTCAGCACGCTAAAGCCGATCGCCGCCCCCGCCAGAACCAGCAGAGGCGTCAGGCCCAGCGCCGCGACAAACACGCAGATGAACAGCAGCAGTGATCGGGGCTCCTCGGCAGGTTTAGCCTCTTGCGCCGGTCGGGTTGTAGAATGAGGAATAAACATCGTATCACTCATTATGTTAACGATATGTAGAGCACAACACTAGCAACCACCGCGACCAGCAATGATTTCGTTAGCCGGCTATACTGAGAGCTCAACATCCCCAGTGCCAGAAAGGCTAGAAGCAAGATGAAAATCGTCTTCATACATACCCTTTCTTACAGCATTCGCAGCAGCCAGCGAGGAATACGGCTCCGCATCTGGTTCAAAATCACACCCTGGACCGGCAACCCCTTTAACTGGGCACAGGTCTCTGTAAAAAGGAGATCGGAGGTGTTGCCGGCACGCACTACCAGGACCAGGGCATCGACCAACGAAGCCGCGAGCATCCCGTAGGCGGAGGTTACTACTGGAGGAAGATCTACAAGCATCACCCGATTCGGTCCCTCAAGCTGCCTGAACATCTGGCGATCACGTAAGTGGGTTAAGAGTCTGACCGCATCATAGCGACCCTCACCAGCGGGGATAATCGAAAAGTTCTGAGAGACGGGATACTCAATATCACCCATCGTACATTCTCCCCGAATCCAGTTGGAAAGGCCGGGCCCATCGGGCAGATTAAATTTCTTTCGCAGATCCGGGTTATCCCAGTTGCACTCCAGCAGGACGACCTGACTATCGATATCACGGGATAGGGCCTCGGCGCTGAGCGCCGATAAAAAGCTTTTGCCCTCGCCACTCACCGAGCTTGTAAAACCTAGACTCCGGATACGCGATTGCGCTGGTAAAAACAGAGAAAGACAGAACTGGCGACAACGCTCCTGAAGCATCTGGGCTTCAACCCTGTTCTTCTTGGAAAGCATTGGCAGATGCGTCTCAATCACGGTCCCAACCGCCGGAAGATTCCCCGGAACTCGTTTGATTGTCATATCCGAATGTCCAGAAGTTGAAACCATGTCGGGGGCGGTCGAGAGAATTGCCGGCAATTTCATCGTCTCTTCAACGATAATCTGCTCTTTACGATCCAACTCTTTTTGTGTCTCCGGGTTCGCCTCCTGAATAGTTTGCTCCTTGTAATCTACCGCCTCGCGCATAGCTAAGGCTTCTTCCGGTGTACTCAACACTGTATTTTTACTATTTTCCATATCGGAAGAAAACTGGGCTTCCTTATCATTCGCCACTTTTGGTCCTCCTGACTCTCGTGGTTTAAAGAGTTTTCTCCTGCGTAAAGGCACCACGTTTGTGACATCTTGCTTCTTCGTGGTTTTGTTTTGATCAACCCCCTGGCCTTGCTGATCCCGATGAGCCGATTCTGGTATCTTCTCGATAGACTCTTGATCGTTGTTGACAAACCTGGACTTCACAATTGCTTCCTCTCAGAACGGCTTCCTTTCCTTCACGACAGTCTTTTCTCTATCCACGAGTCCACAAATTGCTTGCTTGCAAATTCGCGGACAGGATAAAAATCTACTTAACGAGCCAGACGTGAGGCCTGGATCACAACGGGAAACATGCTTACCTTGTGCACATCAGAAGCATTATAAATCGCCCGATCGCGGCGGATCAGGGCCACCATAAGCAGAACCATGCTCAACACACCAATCCCCAGACCAACACCAGCTCCAATCAAGAGCGTTTTTAGGCGAGAAGTTGGAGTGGTCGATGTGTCGTCAAGGGTATTGAACATCGAGTTCTGAACCTGACTATTCGCTCCATGCGAACTTATCTGCTGACGAAGATCGGCCATCTTCGATTGGATCGCCTGAAGGTTGCTCTGATCTGTCTGTGTCTGAGCATGCAATGAAGCATATTGAGGATCATTCTCGCGATCCTGTACCGAAGCAGTTGGATGCGCGCTTACATACTTCCCTTCATTCTGAACGGCCTGACTCAGAACCTTTTTAGCATCCGATTCCTGAGTGGTATATCCATCTAGAATATGCTGGGCCTCGACCACAGAGAAATTCTGGCTCTCGGTGCTAAACTTCGCGATCGTTTGTTGCACTACCTGCCTCGCCACCTGAGCGTTTTTATTGGTGTAGGCCACGGTGTATAAGTTGTATCCTTTGGAAGCGACTTTGACGTTCTTGGATACTTCGCTGTAAAGCGCCTCATCCAGACTTTGTGGGTTAGCCCGGTCGCTGGCCGAGAGGGTCGAGGGAAGTTGCGTCGCTTTGGCGATCGAGATCGCAAAGCTTCTCGAACTCAAGAGTTCTGAAAGTGCGGTCGCCTGCGTGTCTGCTGGCGTGGCCGTCAGATTGCTCTCCGGCCCTGTCGAGCCAATCACTTCATAGCGTCGCAGTGCCCATAAAGAGGCGTTCGCATCATAGGTACCCGGCAAAAAGTAAGCAGCCGCGAATCCTAACGCTGGTAAAAGGAGCAGAAATGCCAGCCACCGAAGCGGATAGCGGAAGAGCGTTTCAAGCGTGCGTCGCACAGATTCCCCCTTTAGAAATTGGTAAATCTATTCCCTACTTCTGTAACATATAAGATCGATATAGAGAATCCCCTATCTTTCATACTTTGTTTTATACAATCGTCCAACTACAAGCAGAGTATAACGTGCCTGTGAGTAGATTTCTAGCCTGGTTCTCGCTTCTGTACTTTCCTTACTTAACACAACCCGGTCTCCACCCGGATCTCCATCTACCCGTAACTGAACAATGCTACCCTGTGAGAGGTGAGAAAAATGTGGAACCTGGGATGAGGAAAAACAAGGAGATCCATGATTCAAGCGTTTGTTTGCAGGAGGACTGCATGAGACATCATGAAACCGCTGTGGTAATCGGCGCTGGTCCTTACGGCCTCTCGGCGGCCTCCCAATTACGAGCTCGCGGTATTCCTACGCATGTGTTTGGTAAAACAATGGAGTTCTGGCGTGGCATGCCTTCTGGCATTAATCTCAAGTCGGTCTGGACCGCTTCAACCTTATATGGACCCAAAGGTCGGTTCTCTCTCGATCATTACTGCGCCGCTCAGAACATTGAGAAGCAGGAACCGATTCCTCTGCCTCTCTTTATGGATTACTGCGCCTGGTTTCAGCAGCAGACGGTCCCGGAGATCGATGAGACATACGTCTCTCAGGTGGCACGCGATGGTCGCCACTTCCGGGTCGAGCTGGCTGATGGGCGCGCCTTAAAAACAACAATGGTGGTAGTAGCAACAGGCATCTCTGATTTCACATACATCCCATCCTATGCTCAAGGTTTCTCGAAAACGCTCGTGAGCCACACCCAGGACCATGCTGAACTTTCGAAATTCAAGGGTCGCCGGGTGGTAATGGTCGGCAGCGGACAGAGCGCTCTAGAGTACGCCGCGCTCCTGCATGAGGCCGGTGCCGAGGTTGAGGTGATCGCGCGCGGACCTATCATCTGGATCAACCGCGTCCTGTACGATAAGACGGGACCTGCCAGACATGTCTTCTATCCCGCCAGTGACGTTGGCCCTCCGGGACTAAACTGGTTGATCTCGTATCCACTCATCTACCGGCGTATTCCTGAGCAGACACGGTTAAAAGTGGACAAGCGGGCGATCCGACCCGCCGGAGCACAATGGCTCCGCCCTCGCGTTGAGGGCCTGATGCGCCTGACCGAGTTTACGCAGATCGAGAAGGTCCAGGAAAGCGGCGATCACCTTTGCTTAAGCTTAAGCGATGGCAGCACCCGCGAGATCGACCATCTGATGCTGGGCACAGGCTATAAACCTTCAATCGATAAATATAGATTTCTGGATACTGAGATGCGCGGTCAGATCCGTACGCGCGATGGCTACCCAGTACTCAATAGTTGGTTTGAATCGTCAGTGCCACAACTGCATTTTGCAGGTGCCATTGCTGGTTACACATTTGGACCAATTTGCCGATTTGTAGCGGGCTCTAAAGTGCCTGCCGCCCAGGTCGCACAACACGCGATCCATCGTATAGACTAGCGAGGAAATTGCATGGCCCAACAGGTTAAAGGGTGTATTGTGCTGGGAAGCGATTTTAAGGCGCTGGGAGTGATCCGTAGCCTTGGACGGCGGGGCATCCCCTGTGTTGTGATCGATAACCAGCCGCGCTCAGCCTGGCTATCACGCTATGCCCATCGCCGTTTCCACTGGCAGAGTCTTATGGAAGGGGAGAAGTTCTTGCACTTTCTGCTGCGTCTGGCAAAGATGCAGCAGATGGAGGGGTGGGCTCTGTTCCCGGCTCAAGATGAGGCTGTAGAGTTTGTCTCTAGATACTGTAAAGAGCTTACTCCTTTCTATCGCCTGGTAACCCAAGACTGGAATATTCTTCAGCTCGCAAGCAATAAGCGACAAATGAATGAGATTGCTGAAGCAGCTACCGTCCCTTATCCCCAAACCTGCTATCCCACAGGAGAGGCTGATCTGGACGATTTGGAGATCCGTTACCCCTGCATCATTAAACCGACGATCTCGGTGCATATGCAGTACAGTCTGCATGTTAAGGCTCTGCCCGCTGCGGATCTAACCGAGCTAAAAGCTCAATACCGTCTGGCGCTCACACATGTGCCAGCGGAAGAGCTTATGATCCAGGAGATTGTCCCTGGTCACGGCGAGTCCCAGTTCTCGGAGGTGGCTTTCTGTAAGGATGGCACGATGCTGTTGAGTATGACGGCGCGGCGCACACGTCAATACCCTATTGACTATGGATTGGGGAGCAGCTTTGTTGAGGCTATCGAGGTCCCAGAGATTCACGACCAGACCGTCCGACTGCTCAAGAAGTTGGCTTTGACAGGGATGGTTGAGGTGGAGTACAAGTATGATCACCGTGACGGGCTCTATAAACTTCTGGATATCAATGTCCGCCCATGGGGCTGGCATACGCTTTGCGCAGCCTGTGGCCTGGACTTCCCCTATATTCAATATCAAGCGCTTCTTGGCTACCTGCCAGAACCAACGATACCGCGCTATGGCGCTCGCTGGTGGCGACCTATGACGGATATCCCAGCCGGCATCCAAGAGGTTCGCGCCCACCTGACGACTCCTCAAGCCTACCTGAAATCTTTATGGGGACAAACAGTCTTTTCTGTCCATAACTGGAGCGATCCCCTTCCCTCTCTGGCCGATGGCGTCAGCGCTATCACACGTTACCTTAAAAGGAGACGAGAAGCATGAGTCGACTTCGCCGGGTCGTTGGCAATTCGGTAATCTCTCTAGCTGGACAAGCCGTGACTTGGGGATCGACCCTGGCTTTGACTATCGCCTACGGACGGTTCCTGGGAGATGTAAAATTCGGTGAGCTGTACTTCGCGATTACGCTGGTGACGCTCATCGGTTTCCCTCTAGAGAACGGCTTTAATCAACAACTGACGCGCGATGTCTCTCAGGACTCACGCAAGGCAATGAACCGATTCTCTAATGCCTTTGTCATAAAAGGAGTGCTCTGGATCATCCTTTATGCCGGTCTACAGGTCGCGGCCTGGGCCCTCCACTATGATACTGAGCTCCGATTTTTAATCGCGATCGCTGGCGGTACACTGCTTTTCGATTCGATCGCCAATACCTTCGCGGCACTCCACAACGCTTTCGAGCAGGTGGTTTTTCCGGTCGTTGGCAACATTTTAGAGAAGGGGCTCTCGGCTCTGGCCGGCTGCATTTTACTGAAGCTTGGGTACGGGGTTCAAGTGGTCGCGCTGGTACTGCTGGGTAGCGCCTGCGCAACAATGCTCTGGCAGGGCTTCTGGTTTCTGCGACTGCGCGGCCAGCGTTTCTCGTTGGATTACGGGGTGATCCGCCAATTGCTCCGCACCAGCCTACCATTCATTGTGTACGCGGGCCTGGGGATCATCTACTACAGGGCGGACACGGTGATGCTTTCTTTTATGACGAATACCGCAACGGTTGGCGTTTATGGAGCAGCCTACCGCTTCTTTGAGACGCTCACCTTTTTACCAAATCTGATTATTGTCGCGATTATGTACCCTGTTTTCTCAAAATTCTCGGTGACCTCCGAGAAAAAGCTTAAGATGGCTTTTGAGAAATCTACCAACTTTCTCTTGTTCTGCGGCTTGCCAATTACAGCTATGATGATTGTGGCCGCGCCGGCCATCATTGGCTTTCTTTACCACCGTCAGGAGTTTTCTGGGGCAGCCCCGACGCTTCAAGCCCTGGCTCCAGGATTGATCTGCCTGTATATTAATACAGCCCTGAATGCGATTCTGATCAGTTTACAGCTTGAGAAAAAAACGATGGTGATGGCCGGGATCGCTCTAATCTTTAATATCGGCCTCAATCTATTCTTGATTCCTCGCTATCAACAGGTGGGAGCGGCGCTGGTTACCTCAGAGACGGAGTTCCTATTGCTGATACTCTCCATCTGCTTTATTCCACGCAGATTGCTTCCATTGAATAGCTTGAAAGTCGGCATGAAAGCACTGGCGGCAAGTGTGCTTATGGCTGTGGCAATTCTGCCTCTGCGAACCTGGAATGTCTTCCTGCTGATTCCGATCGCGGGAGCGACATATCTGGTCCTCTCGCTACTATTCAATACGATTCCTAGAGAAGATCTTCAGTCGCTCTATATGGCGGTGAGAAAGAAAGCCAATAAAGGACAGGATCTGACTCCGGCACTGGAAGATATCGCTGGGCAGGCAGATACGACAACTATTGGTTAAAAGGAAGGTTTGAGATGTCCCGATCTAAAGGAACATTTACCAGGTATATCACAAATTATGTCGTCAATCATCTCCCTTCCTTCCGCCTACGCCATGCCTGGTACCGCCGAGCATTGGGCTGGCAGATCGCGCCCGGCGCGGCGATCCTTCTGAACCAACAGGTACACAAGGAAGGTATATATGGTCGGCAGAAGGTCACCATTGGACAAAACGCCGTGATTAATCAAGGATGCGTCTTCTATCCGGCTGGAGAAATTGTTATCGAGGAGAACGTCAGTATCTCTTCCGGTACGGCCTTGATTACGACTGTCCCCGATCCTCAGGCTGGAGAGATCCGCGAGAGTTACCAACCGATTGTGGTCAGGCATCACGCCTGGATCTGTATGCGAGCAACGATCATGGGCGGCGTGACTATTGGGGAGGGCGCTGTTGTGATGACAGGTGCTGTCGTCGTCGAGGATGTGCCTCCATACACCATCGTTGGTGGGATTCCAGCGAAGGTTACGGGAGAGCGCAAACTAAATCCCGCGAACTATGAACTGGCTTTTCAGCCATTGTTTGAGTAACCCTCTACCTAATCCTTCAGGAGCACCTGGAATGCTGCATCCAAAACTGCTTTTCGCTGCCAGTTTTAAATTCGCGACGAACTGGCTTGTTAACTATCTGCCAATCGCCGGCCTGCGCCAAACCTGGTATCGTCTAGCCCTGGGTTGGACAATCGAGCCAGAGGTGGAGATCGAGATGGGACAGTATGTGCAGATGGCCGGCATTCGCACTAGTGGTAAAAAAGTCCAGATAGGCCGGGGAACGCGCATTCAAAGCAACTGTCTACTCTATACCACAGGCGGCCTCCAGATCGGTCAGAACGTCACAATCTCTGATGGCGTCTGGCTGATCACTTATACGCACGATATCAACCATCCAGACTTTGTAACTCTGCCGGGGCAAAAGATCACCATTGGAGATGGGGCCTGGATCGGCCCCCGAGCTGTTATCCAGCCAAATGTGACCATTGGCGAGGGCGCGATTGTTGAGGCGGGCGCGGTTGTCAGTCGGAATGTGCTTCCCCATACCAGAGTCAGCGGCGCACCGGCCCGGCCCAAAATTGCCTGACTCTATCGACAAAACCCACCGTAGAAAAGTAGGAATGGTCTCAATAACTTGACCATTCCTACTTTCGTTTAAAACGGCTATTGGATCTGAGGCTTGAGGGCCTCAAACCAGGCTTTATTTATGGCGATCGCTCCCGCTGGTGTGGGATGGATACCATCGGGCAGAAGATAGCCTGTACTATTTTGCTTAAAACTTTGATACAAGTCTGGCCCATGCATCAGATTATTGCTGGCAGTCAGACGATCGATCACAGCATTATAGGACTGCAACTGGCGATCTACGGTTGCTCCCTGATCCCCTTTAAGATGGGTATAAGGCAGCTTCGCCAGAATCGGCTCTCGGCCCGCAGCCTTGACCTTATCGATCAGGGTTTGTATATGCGCCTGATATTGATCCACGGGAACGCTTCCCAACGCGTCATTGGTTCCCCACTCCAGCAGCCAGTAATGCATATCAGGATTCATTGCCAGCCACTGGTCTATATGCTCGGTTGCCCCCTCTGAGTTCCACCCTCCCAATCCTCCATTCATCATCACGGGAAAGCGTCTGGAATTAGCCTGGTGCACAAGATCCACAAAGGCTGGCGAGTCCTTGTCCGAGCGATCATAAGCCATGCCAGTAATCGAGTCGCCTGAAAAGAAAAAGGTATCTTTTGTACTGGCACTCACATCATACACATCGATTTGATCAATCGCGAACATCGGTGAATAAGCTTTGGCCTGCCCCTTTGTCACTGTCATCTTCACCCAGGACTGACCACCAAATTGCAGCAGGTGTTCGCGTGCTCTCGCCTGATTGCCGGTCACGTTCACCAGCGTCTGCCAATGTCCATCAGCCCCGTTCGTGCTATCTCCAGAGACCGAGATCGAGTAATCCTTCGGTGTCAATCCGGTATCGCTGATATAATCAAACACATAATCGCTATACCAGGTCAGCAACACTTTCTGAGCCGCTCCATCCAGATGGATCGCGCACCAGTCCGGCAGCGAATTAAAGTTGCTTCGCCAAAAAGACCAGGCCGCATACTTGCCACTAACGATCGCATTTTCACCCCCAGCTCCATCCGTATTATGCGAGCAGGTGACTGGCCGCCCCCGCGAGATCAACTGTCCTTGCGATGAACCAGAAGATTGCGAGCTTGCCTGCGGCTGGGTCGTCGTTGTTCCTGGGGATCGATACCGCTGGATCACATCCTTCATTGCGAAGTATTGAGGCTTGCCCTGATTGTTATTCACATCCAGCATATCCAGACGACCATAGCCGGAATAGCTGGCGGCGTCAAACTGACAGGCGATCGCTACATGCGCCTGAGCCATGGCATTCAATGCTCTGGTGGTAAACTGACGAATAAAGTCGGCCTTGTTGCCATACTCAGGAGGGGGATTGGAGGGATCATAGTTCCACTCGGTAATCCCCACCGGCACGTCCTTGCCAAGAATATCTTTAATCTCCTGCTGTACCGTCTGCGCGACAGTGGCGTAGCTATCCGCCTGCGCCAGACATTTCTCCTCGGTCATCTGGTAGCAGGGATACCAGTGAAACGAGACCACATTAGGTAGCACCTGCGAGCTTTTCACACTCTTCAAGAAGTTGACCAGATAATCATTTTTACCGGTCGCATTATACGTTGTTGGGCCCATAAACATCGCGTGCGGGTTCAACTTCCGCATCTGAGGAATATCCTGATTCCATAGCTTCAGATAGGTATCCAGGGGTAAGCCGTTCAAGTCAGGTTCATTTCCAAACTCATAAAGGTTACAACGCGAGCCAAGCTGGCTAACCACATGCTTATTAAAAGCCTCTTCACGGGCATCGGGCAACACCGCCAGACACTGAGCCCCACTGTTCTTGATCGCGTTATACCGGGCCTCAATCTGCGCGTCCGATGTTGGCACACCTTCAGGGGACTGCTTAAAAAAGAAACTGCGAACCAGGGAGATCCCGGCTGTACGCAGCGCAGTCTGAAGAACTGGTTCCGTCTGAAGATTATGTTGCGACCATTCAATCGTATCATTTGTTCCAAAAAGATACGAGGAGGTATTCTGCTTCCAGATTTGTTGACCGGGCAAGCTAGCCAATTTTGGGCCGGCCTGCTGTGTCCCTTTATTGCTGGTCGATCCCTGTGATCCCCAGGGCAACGAGCAAGCCGAGAGGAACAATCCACACATCAATGATAGAAGCAGTGTCGTTCGGATAGAGCGAGAGACTCGTGGTATATATCGCGAAGCAGGCATAAAACTCACTTTCTTTCTGCTGCACAAAACAAATGATTCCTTCTCCTCATAACCTTACCATTCGCAAGTACCAGTACCATAGAAATTTACGTTGCGAACGGGTTGCGATCCTGTATTCGAGTCATAAGAAAAGGTACCCGATGGGGTACCAGATTTGTTATCAAACATACACAATCGGCAGGGCTATTCACACCATCTCCACTGGAGACGACACCGACTATCCATCTCTAGAGGATATGCTTGTTACGAGGAAGCTTTATATTCTTCATTTAATTGGAAAGCAGGCGATCTTTCGGGAAAAGAGGACGCCCCTTGGGGTGCGGGAGGAGCGCTGTTCTTGAACATGCGCAACGGATCGGGTCTGAGAATGCAACTCCATTGCCCATAGCGCGATAGGCGAGATGCGGCCTGTTTCGCTGCTCTCAACAGCCGTCCGACGCCGCGTGGGCGGGCCCATCCTCAATCCTTTCCTGGCATGTGCCGACAGAGCCCACAGGCGCGGCCCCCGCACATCCCGCTCTGCTTGATCAGATCCAGAGTCTACATGATGGAGTTGTGAATGCTCAAATTAGATACAACCAACACCAGTGCCCCCCTACCTGCTACCTGGAACACATTTTTACAGAACCAGAAGGAAAACACCTTTTTCTACCATCCATCCTGGATACAATTGTTAAGCCGGCTTTATGGCTATCAGTTTACGCCACTGGTAACGCATACAAGCACAGGAGAGATCAACGGCGTGTTACCCCTTTACACGATGCGCAGCTCCATCTCAGGCAAGCGGATGGTCTCACTCCCATTCTCAGATCACTGTCCTTTATCGGCCACTGATGATCAAAGCGCCAATACGCTGGTCGACCAGGCTATTGAGATGGTCCAGCAGCAGAAGGGACGCTATCTGGAACTGCGAACAGGCTTTCATCCTCTGCTGGCCGAACGCTCCGATCTGGTCTCCAGCGATCTTTATGTGCGCTGGCGTCTACCACTTACAGACGACATTGAGGCCCTGTGGAAAGGGCTCCGCCGCCCGGTTCAACATCAGGTGAAGAAGGCTGAGAAGCGCGGCGTCAAGGTAATTATCGCGAATACCTCACGGCAGATGGAGCGCTACTACCAGATGCACCTCCAGACGCGCAGTAAAAAGCATGGCATGCCGGCCCAGCCCCGCAACTTTTTCCATGGCCTCTGGGAGGCTTTCGCCCCCTCCGGCAAAGTTCAGGTGCTACTGGCTACCTATGAAGAGCAGATTATTGCCGGGATGGTTCTGCTCGTTTCGGGAGATCAAGTAAACTACGCTTACGGAGCTTCAGATGAGCGTTTCCTGGATCTGGCTCCCAATAATCTCTTGATGTGGAAAGCTATCACCTGGAGCGGCAGCCACGGCTATCATTCGCTGGATATGGGCCGCACAGCGCGGGCAAACGAGGGCTTAATGGAGTTCAAACGCCGTTGGGGGGCTCAGCAAGAAGAGATGCCCTACTACTATTATCCTCGAATGAATGGGCTGGCTGCCGAGTCTGAGAACAGTCGTAAAGTTCAGTTTATCCGGAATAGCTGGCGTAAGCTACCGCTTCAGGTCAGCGGCCCTCTTGGCGGCTTCCTCTACAAACACCTGGGATAAAAAATTTACAACAACAACAAGAAGGCCCCACCGATTAAATTGGTGGGGCCTTTTCGATGCCGCAGAAACCTGCTGGAAGGTTAGAGAAACCGAACGAGGTTCGGAAAGCTACCGACCAACCAGCGCTACCTGACGGGTAGACCGCTTCAGGGCCTCATCAGCCGCAGCCAGCACCCGCACAACCTCCAGCCCGACCTGACCGCTGGCGCGGGGAGCGGTTCCCGTACGGATCGCCCGAGCAAAGTCTTCACATTCCAGGCGCAAAGGCTCCACCCAGTCGATGTGGGGAATGGTAATCGCTCCATGGCGATATGAGACAACCGGATCGGCCTGGACATCCGCTCCCTTATTATAAATCTTCAGCATCTCAGAGGGATTCGTGTCATCGTAGACCGCCATCCGAGTATCGCCAATCATGGTGACTCGCCTGACTTTGCAGGGATGAAGCCAGCTTACATGAATATGCGCACTCATCCCATCCTCAAACTCAAGGTCCAGATGAGCGATATCTTGAATGGAGCGCTGGAGGTGTGAGTGAGCCTGAACCTTGACGTTGGTCGGACTCTTTCCCAGCACGTACAGCATGATTGAGACATCGTGCGGGGCCAGATCCCAGATTACATTGATGTCCTGCCGGAACAGCCCTAGGTTGAGACGCTCAGCTTCCATACAGTAGACCTGACCCAGATCACCACTCTGGACAATCTTGCGTAGTTCATTCACCGCAGGACTGTACTCAAAGGTATGACCCACCATTAAAATCAATCCTAACTTCCGAGCCAGATCCACTAACTCTTCTGCCTGCGCCACATCAGCGGTTAAGGGCTTCTCAACCAACACATGCTTGCCTCGAAGCAGAGCCGCTTTCGCCAGGGCATAATGACTACGAACCGGCGTCGCTACGACAACTGCATCCACCTCTGAGTCCAGCAACACATCCGTAGAGGTAGTTGTCTTGATCCCCGGCTCGCTACTCTTAATCATCGCCAGCCGTTTCTCATCCAGATCGGCAACCATTGTTACTTCAGCTCCGGTGAGCGACTCCAGGTTACGCACCAACTTGGGACCCCAGTAGCCCCAACCAATCACCCCAAACCGTAATTTGCTCGTCTCCATGATTTCTCCTCATATCCAGGCTTCTAAACAGGATAACTACGCTCGCGTAGCTTCCTCTATCTGACTCTGATGAATAGTTCGCACCACAGTTTCAAGCTGATCCTGCTGTAGTTCTGGATACATAGGCAGCGATAGAATATGCTCGACCACCTGTTCCGTGACCGGCAACATTCCCCTATGATAGCCGTATCGTTCACAGGCGGGTTGAAGATGGGCAGGGATCGGGAAGTGAATCCCTGTATGAATACCTTCCTGCTCCAAAAAGTGTCGAACCCTATCCCGCTCTTTAAGCTGGATCACATAGGTGTAGTACACATGAGAAGACTCTGGTCGCACCTGGGGAACCGCCATCACCTGGTCCCGCAACCGAGAGGTATAAAAGGCCGCATGGCTGGCTCTGGCCTTGTTCCAGTCGTCCAGGTGAGGAAGTTTTACATTGAGGATCGACGCTTGCATCTCATCCAGACGTGCATTTACACCCATCAATTCATGCTGATAGCGAACCTTAGAACCATGATCGCGAAGCATTTGCATTTTCTCGGCCAGTTCGAGATTGTCCGTGGTGCAGATCCCGGCCTCACCATAAGCTCCAAGATTCTTACTGTAGTACAGGCTAAAACATCCGATATCCCCCAGCCCCCCGGCTGGCTTGCCATGATACGTCGCTCCATGAGCTTGTGAGGCATCCTCGATCACCATGAGCTTATGCGCTCGCGCGAAATCTAAAATCGGTCCCATCTCGGCTGGATGACCATAAAGATGAACTGGAATAATCGCTTTGGTGCGCTCAGTCACTACCTGTGGCAGCCACTGCCAGTCTAATGTATAGGTGATGGGGTCGATATCAACAAAGACTGGGACCGCCCCAACCATAGCAATCGCCTCAACCGTCGCAATAAACGTATGTGAGACTGTAATCACCTCATCACCAGGTCCAATTCCACAGGCTCGCAGCGCCAGCGCCAACGCGTCCGTACCTGAAGAGACGCCAACACCATATTCACAACCAGAGTAAGCCGCGAAATCCTGCTCAAACGCGCGCGAGCGCGGTCCCAGGAAAAGCTGCATCTGATCTAATACCTTCTCCAGTTCAGCCATAACCTCTGTTTTTATACCTTGAAACTGCGCCTTTAAATCTACCAATGGAATAGTCACACGTACTCCTTCTCAACAAGCATGGAGCTCTTACCAATAAACCATCTCTTATGGCTCTTATCGAATCACCACCCTGAAAGCATAAGACCCTGAGGTGTTCATGACATACAAGAAGGAGTAAAGAATTGGTAAAGCTTGTCCACTTTTCGTAGAGAAACGCTCACTTCAAATAATCAAAACGGAAGAGTAAAATAATCTCGACAGAAAAGTAGAGATCTGCACCCCCTCTCTCCATCAACGGTTACCATATCTGCACTCGCAACAACTACACTGAAAATGAAGATACCTCATGACAACATTAAAGCCCGCGAGGAGGTTACTCGACATGCTGCTAGAGCAAGCGTCGATCCCCAGTGAAGTTATGCAAAAGCGCAGTTACGTTGTATTAAAAAGAACACTAGATCTCAGCTTGACGTTGATTATTCTTCTACCACTCTGCCTGCTCACAACCATTCTGGCAATCCTGATCCGCCTGGACTCGCCTGGCCCAATATTCTACCGTCAGCGACGCATTGGGTATAACGGTAAAGAGTTCTGGATGCTTAAATTTAGATCTATGTATGTAAATAACGATGATCGTATTCACCGCGAGGCGATCCAAAAGTTTATGTCCGGGCAAACCATTAATGAACAGGGAAGCAAGCTACAATTCAAAATAGAGAATGACCCCAGGATCACCCGGATAGGCCGCTTTATTCGCAAAACGAGCGTGGATGAGCTACCACAGTTTTTCAACGTGCTACGAGGAGAGATGAGTCTGGTTGGTCCCCGACCACCACTTCCCTATGAGGTAGAGAAATATAGTGCCCGCGACTGGCTGCGCTTAACAGGTCGCCCCGGTCTGACGGGAACCTGGCAGGTGTATGGGCGCGGACGCGTCGGCTTCCGCGAGATGATCGATATGGATATCGCCTACCTGCGTAAACAATCCTGCCTGGAAGATCTAAAACTCATCGTCCTGACGGTTCCGGTCATGCTTTTCAGTACCGGCGGAGCCTGATCCCCACATAACAAAAAGCCAGGGAACGTCGTTGTTTCCCTGGCTTTTTGCTGCTCTTCGCTTCGCTAAAGCATCGTGCTGAAACAAAAGTAAAGCATCCAATGCACATAAAGTGGACTGGCAAAAGGCTGACAATATACACGCATTAATGGGAGGTGGGAACACCGAGAGTGGCGCTCCAGCCGGCATAGCAAAAGGCGCATCCGTCTGCTCTCAACCATAACCGGGAAAATCTTTTTACCCGTAAAGTATTTGAGCAAAAGAAGCACATCTGGATCAAAATCTTTCGTTACAGCAACAGTCAGGTTTTCACGATCCACCCCCACAATCGCGCATTGATAGCGTTTCATCAACGCGAATGGCAAAAGGGAACGATGATGTAAAGGTAAACGATGTAACCTGGGTAGTTGAGGAAAAACATCTTTGTTCAGCACCAGACAAATCCATTCGTTTATCAGGCTATAATCCTATCACCCTGGCCTCAGTATAAAAGTCTGAAGTGCAGATACAATGTATTCATTCTGGTACATATGGTAGACACTAAAAAAATAGTGTGGAGAATCGACAACCTGAGATTTTCCGTGTGTTGTGGTCACAACACACGCGCTATCCCGTTGTCGTCGAAGTATACATTGTCCACAATGTCTTAATGAAGGAGTACCAGTAAACCACCTACCCTCGATTGAGTGAACCGAGGGTATAGAACTTTATCCTGTATGCATCGCTCTGGATCGTGGGGCGAGAGCAGCAGGTCTTCGCCTGGCCTCTTCATGTGTCCCTGACCTGGTCCTATACCAGCATGTGTAAGTTAATTTAATGCAAGTAACCAATTACTAAAGGAAGTAGTGCAAAATTTAGAGTATCCGTCCAGGTATGCAAGGCAATGCCAGCCACAAGGTTACGTGTACGTTGGAAAATAAGTCCAAGGATGAGGCCGTAGAACACCTGGAAAGGGATATTCAGAGCAATAGCGGAGAGCAGTGGCGCTGGATTAAAATAAATCATGTTTGCAAGAAAATGAATGATGCCAAAAATAAGCGAGGAAATTACTAATCCCCAGTCGCTACGACAAAGCCGAAAAAGGCGGGTCATAAGAACTCCCCGGAAGGTAAACTCTTCGCTCAGACCCGCAAAAACGAAGCTGTTGATAAAAAATATAATGACACGTTGAACGGTGACAAGTCTGAGCGCAAGCAGGATAATCAATGCCACAATCAGCGGGACGCTGACTATCAGGGCACTCCACCAACTGCGATACCCCCGGCCAAACCCCGTTCACGCCAGCGAGTGCCAAGGAGCAGGGCAATACCCAGGGGGAAAACCAGCTTAAGAAAACTAAAGATCTGTAGCAGAGCCGGAAAGCCCAACAGATCAGACAACTGGTTGGCAAATATGAGGAGAAGCACGAAGATCATAATAATAATAATACATTGCCACCAAAGTTTGTGCGATAAATAAGAGGGAGGCTCTTCCCATGGGGCAAGCGGGGCACCCGCAGTAAGCGGAATGATAAAGAGGAAGGTTAAAAACAGAAAAAAAAGCGGCTCCAGACACACAAGTAGATCGATAGCATGTCCTGTGAGTGCCAGGTAGCACGTTGCGATGACGATCAGCGCGAAAAAAAGCCAGGCGGCTGGACTATGTATAGTAGATAGGATAGTTTCGGCATATACATTTTTAAGGGAAACTGATGAGGCTAAAGCTGACTTGGCTTGGTTTTTCCCACGAAAACCCCCTATCATAATTATCACACAACATACCACTTAATTATTATATTACAGTAATTTCTCTAAAAAATCAAACTTCGACATAGCGGGGTACAGTTCATATTTTTGCACTTCTGTTCGCATCTGGTTGGGTGAAATAAAGAAGGGAATACCCTGCGAGAAGCCTGGGAAAGGAAAACGCCCCTTGGGCGCGGGATGAGCGCGTGCGAAACGTTGCGCCAGCCGCCTGATCCCTTTATCCGTGGCGCTGTGCACCCCAAAATCAGAGAGGGATCATGAGCTGTGGTAATTTAATGAGCACCCCATTTATTGCCCACGCAAAATTGCCTGGATCTTAGCATATCCCACTGAAGTTACAACGTATATAAAAAAGACCTTCCCACTATTTAATGGGAAGGTCTTTAGAAAATTTGATTAAAGCGAAACGGCCCGAAGCTGACGACCTCCGGCCTCTTTGAACTCCTGATCTTCAACTGATCGGCGGATCAAAGTATAACCAACGCCCGGTACCGTGAGAATAAATCGAGGATTGCTTGGCGAGGGCTCAATTTTCTGGCGCAGATGGCGGATATGCGCCTTGATCAGACAACTATCTCCCGCATCACCATACCCCCAGACATGCGTAACAATCTGGTTCGCGGTACATACATCATTGGCATTCGCCGCCAGCAGATGCAGCATTTTGCTTTCGGTCGGTGTTAACCGCACCGCTTTACCGGAAACCCGCACTTCATTATGTAAAGAATCTACACAAATGGGGCCCACATTAATGATTGAAGAAGGTCGCTGACCCGCGAGACTTGAGCGCACACGACGGCTCAGAGCACGAATACGCGCCAGAAGTTGGGTCGGGAAAAAGGGCTTACGTAAGTAGTCATCTGCTCCAGACTCCAAAGCACGCACTTCCTCCTGTACGTTGTTACCATCAGTAATCACCATGATCAAAGCATCGTGCTTGTTGCGCAGGTCACGACACATAGTAAGCGCATCAATATCCTTCAATGCGGTGTCAATAATCACAAGATCAGGCTTCTGCTCCAGCCATTCTGCCTTTGCCCGTTCCCCTGTATAAGCACGGCAGACCTCGTACCCATGGGTTTTCAGCCAGCCGGTAAGCATCTCAACCAGGTCGCGATCACTATCAACAACCAGCAACTTCATAGTTTCCCCCTATATTGTCCGGTAATGTTTTCATCGTCGTGCACCAAAACACATCCCCCCACGGTTGTTACACAATGACAATTAAAACATAGAAATATAATAGAAACAATTACTCATCTGAAGGAGACGCAAAATAAGCCCTCGGTTACCAAACCTTAACCTTTAAGGGCGGCTCCCCCCTTAAATGAGGTATATGAGACGGCTTGAGTCCGGTTAGAAACCCCTAACTTGTGAAGAATATGCTGGACATGTTTTCCCACTGTATAGGGAGAGATTGCTAGTTGAGCAGCAATCTGTTTATTACTGTAGCCCTTACTTAAAAACTGGAAGACTCGACGCTCGCGAGGAGTCAATGCTTTCAATTGCTCTTCTGTAAAAGGTGGAACTACTGTGGGTAATGGCAGGGCTTGTCTAAAAGTATCAAGGTTAAACTGAAGCGATGAACGAACATGGAGCTCAAGATCGGAGCAACGTTGCAATAAATAACGAATCATAAAGGCTGCTACTGGAGAAATAAGTGCAAATTCTCCTTTCTCAAAATTATCGAAAGCCTCCAACATCTCACTGACAGGGGTGTCTTTGGTAAGATATCCCACAGCGCCTATTTTTAGCGCTTGATAGACGCTCTCTTCATCCAGACTACTCGATAAAACAATAACCTCTGTCTCCATAGCCACTTGCTTTACCTTTGGGATTGTCAACAAGGCATCACCATCTGGTAAAAAGCGATCCATAATAATAAGATCAATCGGCTGCTTCTCTACGGCATCCAGAGTATCTTTACACTGACGACCTTCCGCAACAACCCGAAAATGTTCGCGCGCATCCATAAGATCTCGAAGACCATTTCGGTAGATCTCATGATCGTCAACCACCATGACTCGGTAGATATGTGATCTCAATGGCTTATTAGTTTTGAATAAAGGATATACCATAAAGCAATACTACTTTCTTGGAAAAGTACGTAAACCGGCCTACAAAGCCTGCTCCCCCTCTATGCGATATACACGTTGCGTGGATTGAAGGGAAAAATACAACCTTACACTATTTTTATCGACACTTTTTTTTAATACAGGCACACTCCCTACCAAACACCATAGTATAATCATGACTCGGATATAATTATAAAATCTGAACGAATAAAGCAGTGATTAGAAAAAGGTAGATTCTGTAATATCGGCTAATTAGAAATTAATCCTGCATTAAATGCTTCTTTATTTGACTATTATATAATATACCTTATTAATTTTTAAATTTCAATATAGAAATATGATAAACAGGAAGGTTTTTTCACATATCCAGGTCCTCTCTAAAGTTATTACAAAGTTTAATAGTAATTGAAACAAAAAAAATCCTTGTATCCACGCTCTTTCATCAGGAACGTAGGGATACAAGAGGTAGGCCCAGGATACGTGTAAAATTCTATCATAAAGACGGCCAGCGCGATTGCTGCTGCTCCTCTCCCAGAGGTCTCCGTGCATCTCAAACCACATCATGTCTGCCAGTGGCGCAACATTCGGGATTTCATTAGGCACGTCAAAGTCCATTGGGCCGTCTTCCGCAGGCAAAAGGTCTGTCTCATGGATATAATTGGCAATATTGTCGATCCGAAAATGCTCAGCGCTCTTC
Source organism: uncultured Ktedonobacteraceae bacterium (assembly GCA_964247295.1). Taxonomy (GTDB): domain Bacteria; phylum Chloroflexota; class Ktedonobacteria; order Ktedonobacterales; family Ktedonobacteraceae; genus CAXTTV01. Next base: position 48,101 of record CAXTTV010000011.1, read on the forward strand.
AAAGAGTCGAGATAGTGGTGAGCGGCTTCATTTCCTTTCGCAGCGTTGGCACGAAGGTAGTGCATAACCGTATCAATAAACATCGTTTCTTCTTCTTTCCTCGAAGAGAATGCAGTCACGCTTCTGCTCTATTCACCACATATTTATAAAAAATGTCTTTGCTCTTAAATCCGGTCAATTTCATGATCTCAGGCACGGTCATCTCCTTTTTCGCATATAACTCTTTGGCGCGTTGCACCTTCTTAGGGTCCATGCTCTGAATCGCCTTTGGCCTGCCTCCAATTCGCCCTCGGGCACGAGCTGCTTGCAGTCCCGCTTGCGTTCTCTGTCGGATGATATCTCGTTCCATTTCTGCCAGGGCACCGAAAAGATGGAAGGTGAACTTGCCTCCAGGGGTAGATGTATCGATGCTTTCCGTCAGGCTCAAAAAATTGATCTCGCGTGCCTGCAAGTCCATCACCGTTTCGATAAGATGTTTCAGTGAACGACCTAAGCGGTCAAGTCGCCAGACGACAATGGTGTCTGCAGGACGGGCGAACTTCAGCATCTCCAAAAATTGGGGTCTCTCATCTTTTGCCTCACTCATGACATAGCGGAAGGTTTTTTCACACTGTGCGCTGGCTAATGCATCTTCTTGCAGAGCGGTGGTTTGTTCTCCTTTTGAGATACGCATATACCCTATTTTCATGGTAGTGATCCTCCTTCAGGATACTCATTGTGTGTATCGTACGAGAACTCATCATAAAATACAAGTCTCTTGACGTTGATTTCTGGAATGGCAAAAACTCCTGCATACTCATGGAAAGCAGGGAAATGTGGAGGAATTAGGGGGAGGTGGTGAGACGTTCGGGTAACGAACGTTTTCTGGACGACAGAGAAGCCTCCTGACCAGACCCGTAAAGGCACCAATTGTCCTACCATACTGCCCTATCGTTGTCTTTGCTCCCCTGGCTCTTTTAGGATGAGTCTATTGACCCACCTCTCTCTAGAGATGATGCTCTTGCTGAGAAATCTCGGTGGGTAGGAGGCATGCGTTCATGACTGCCATTGAGCGAACAGCCTATCCTCGTTTTACCCGTGCTCCCTCAATCAAGGAGTTACGTGATATCTATACCCCAACGCCTGGCGATATCGCGTTTGTTGCCACCAAAGCGCGGGGACCATCCCAAAAGTTTGCGCTGATGATCTTGCTGAAAGTCTATCAGCGTCTGCATTACTTTCCAGAGCCACAAACCATTCCTGGAGCGGTGATCAGCCATATCCGCGCGGTCATGAAGCTGGAAGCTGACTTGGTGCCCGATATTTACCCGGCGACCCTCCAGCGCTACCATGTTGCCCTACGGGAGCACTTGGAGATTACGACCCTGGGCAAACAGGCTCGCCATGTGGCGACCCGTGCGATGCACACGTCAGCCCAGGTGATGAACAACCCGGCGGATCTCATCAATGCGGCTATCGAGATGCTGCTGGCCGAACACTTTGAACTGCCTGCCTTTAGCACGCTAGATCGCCTGGCCCGACGTATTCGCACCCTCGTCAATGGAGGGATCTATCAACGCATTCTTGCAAGACTGTCGGATGCAGAGCAGCAAGCGCTTTCTGGCCTGCTCCGTGCCGAGGAAGCTTTTCCATTTACCCCATTCAATCGAATCAAAGAAGCACCCAAGAGTGCCACACTTACCCATCTAGATGAGTGGCTCTCGCGCCTGCTCTGGCTTCAGTCACAAGGCAATACCGGGCGACTGGTTGAGGGGATTCGCCAAGCGAAGATCAGCTACCTGGCTGAAGAAGCGAGGGTCCTGCATGCATCGGACTTCTCGGATTTCTTACCTCCCAAACGTTTTGCTCTGCTGGTTTGCCTTCTTCATCAGGCGACGATTGCTACTCGTGATGAGATCGTGCAAATGTTTATCAAACGCATGAGCAAGCTGACCACGAAAGCCAAAGAAGAGTTAGAGCGGTTACGCAAAGAGGATCGCACGACCACAGAACGCCTGATTGACGTTTTTACCGAGGTCTTGCAGACCAACACGGAAGCGCCCAACACAGCGGAAGCCGGAAAACAGATCCGCAAAGTCCTCGATGATGCGGGAGGGACTGCGCAGCTCCTCGAATAGTGTGAACAAGTGAGCGCCCATCATGGAGATCGGTATCAACCCCTGGTCTGGCGCTTTTACTCCTCTCATCGCAAGGCGCTCTTCAGCGTCATTAAAACGCTCGACCTTTCCTCAACGACTTCGGATCAGGTCCTCATTGATGCCGTGAACTTTATCATTGCGCATGAGCATGACCCCAAGAAGTAATTGGAAGCGACGCTTGATCTCTCCTTTGCCAGCGCGAAATGGCAACGCACGGTGATGGTCCGGCGCAAAAGCAGGAGTTGGCATATTCGCCAGCACCTGGAGACGTGCGTGTTTTCCTATGTGGCCGAGGAACTCAAGACCGGCGATCTGTGCGTGGCAGGCTCAGAACAGTTTGCCGATTATCGAGACCAGCTTCTCAGTTGGGAGGAATGTGAACCCAAACTGCCTGACTATTGTCAGCAGCTTCGTTTTCCGGTTACTGCTGAAGGCTTTGTCGAGCATCTACGCACCTTTCTGACCGAGGTGGCGGCAGAGGCTGACCGAACCAGGCCACAAAACCACGAATTAATCATCAATGAGAAAGGAGAGCCAGCGCTCAAAAAACTGCGAGCAAAAGCGACCCCTACAAACCTTGCGCAGATGGAGGAGGCTCTCGTCGAAAAGATTCCTGAACGACACCTCTTGGATATGCTCGCACGCATTGATCACGTGACCGGCTTTACCCGATGGAGGGTTCGGAGGGATTGCCTATCATCATGTGAGTGATTTGTCCATTCTGCTCTTCAGTCATTTCGTCGCCTGTGGAACGTGGGAAGCTATCTACATCTTAGATATCCTGATGCGCAATCAATCCACGATCAAGCCAACCACCATTCACGTAGATACCCAGGGGCAGAACCTTCCAGTGTTTGGCCTCTCGTACTTGTTGGGAGTTGAGCTGATGCCGCGCATTCGCAACTGGAAGGAGTTGAAATTTTACCGCCCATCGAAAGAAACGCAGTACGAGCATATTGATGCGCTCTTCGGAGACAATGTGGTCGATTGGGACCTGATCCAGACTCACTGAAAGGATCTCATGCGCGTCGTCATCTCGATTCAGGAAGGGAAGCTGTTACCATCCATGCTCTTACGCAAGTTGACCACCTACAGCCGCAAAAATCGTCTCTATCAAGCGTTTCATGCGTTAGGAACGGTGGTACGGACGGCCTTCCTCCTCACATTCATTTCAGATATCAAACTGCGTGAAGTGATCCATCGCAGTACCAATAAAGTCGAACAGTACAATGCCTTTGAAGATTGGAGTACCTTTGCTTCGGCGGGAACCATCTACGAACGAGCCTATGAAGAGCAGGAAAAACGTATTAAATACATGGAGCTGCTTGCAAATTGTATTCTGTTAGACAATACCGTTGAGATCAGCACAGCCCTCAATGCACTCGCAAAAGAGGGGTTGATCCCCACCATTGATGAACTGGCTGCACTCTCACCGTATCAGACCAGGCACATTAAACGCTTTGGCAATTATGAACTCGATCTCCAGACGATTGCTGTGCCGCTCACGGATGATCTTACCTTTGAGATTGCGCCTCCTCCACAAGCTGATGTCATAGAGGCAGATCGAGATGGGCCTCTCCCACCAGAGATTGAACCATCGGTCGGCTGAGTTTCTATCAGAGAGAAACCCATCGTTTCAGAGAGGGGTGGGGTAGCGCTACGTAAGCTGTCACCACCACAAAGTAGCGCGGGCATAACGGGCACGATCTGAACAGTTGGGAAGTTCCTCAAAAATTTTTGGAAAGGGACTGCGACGTAAGCTGTCGCCAGGAGCAGGGTAGCAGGCCATAATAAGCAGAAATGGCTCATATATGCCTGGAATATCGCCATTTCTCTCGTTTCTTTCGACCTCGATCCGGCTTCTGCCAGAGAATGGCTGGCATCAGTCCTACGCAAGGAGGTGCCTGATGTGGGCAATCAGAGCTTCTATCTGGCCTCTCAGAAAACAACGCTCAGGTGTACATCCAAAAATTCCGGATCTGGCACAAACTTGGTGAAGGATGAGTTTCTCTGACGATTGCTCCCCTTTTGTCTCCACATGGAAAAGAAAAGCAAAAGAGCTGCTCTTCTTAAACTTTCACCAAGAGTGGAACGGTTCCGCAGAATCCTGGGAATGACGCGCATGCGTGGTTATGTTCCAGCGACGATGTCCTTGAGCTGGTCGCGGGACACTCGGATCAGTCGCGACAGATCTTGCGCGGCGGGTTCGTTGACCCAGCGGTCAAACGCTGTTTTGAACGCGATGACTCCGACTTCTGCGGCAAGGCTCGCGGCAGGGTTCGTCACGCCACGTCTTTGCAACGCTTCGGCCATGGCCGAGATGAGCCATGCCTCTTTCAGCAGTTCGCGTTCTTTGAGCCCTGGGTTTGCGGCGATCACCGCCTGACGCTGCCGGACGAGTTCATGACGCTCCTGGAACACAGACACGAGGGCCTCCAGGGCTGTGGCAACAGCATCGAGCGGCAGAGTGGAAGCAGGTGCAGCTTCGATGGTACGCACACAAAGAGTGCGCAGCAAGTCCTGCTCCCCGAAGAGCACCTCGCGCTTATCGACGAAGTGGCGGAAGAATGTCCGCTCAGTGAGACCAGCCCGTTGGGCGATCTCCGTCACCGTCGTCTGCTCAAACCCGCGTTCCTGGTACAGGTCCAGAGCTGCCTGCTCCAGTCGGCCCCTGGCAT
>CAXTTV010000012.1:0-2812 GCA_964247295.1 uncultured Ktedonobacteraceae bacterium
TTGGGGGGTTGCCGGGTTTCTGCGCGGTCTACGAGGGCTTCAATTGCTGTAGGCGCGGCACCTCATGCGAGGTTGTAGTATAACCTTAATAGAGAGTAAGGCAGTGTCAGATTTTCCAGGGTTGCCATGTAAGGCCCGAGCGGAACTAGACTTCTCACTCTTACCAGATCAGCAACCTGAGACGATTTTGCAATTGTTGCGTCAGCATCTACAAGAGCATGGGTTTGAAGATATCATCATAGATAAAGTGCATGCGATCTCTCCTATCCGGCCCGGTCATGAGGAAGTGGTAGAGCGGATTTTTCAGCAGCTTCGGACTCGTCAATTATGTTGGGGACGCCTTTCACCGGGACCGAGTAGCTTATCCCTTTCTCACTTATGGCAAATAATGCAGATACCGATCGTTTCTCTTGGTATATCTACGCCGGACCCCTTTTTGGAAAAAGATATCTATCTGGGAGCGAGTCAGTTGTTGAGTGTGTTGTTGTCTATAGATCCTGTTTCTTTCGAATAACGCGGGTTGGTGGCGAGGTAAAGCCCAGAAAAAGTCAAGAAAAGTAAATTTTGAAAGATGAAACGGGTCAATCTGGCTATATACGTATACGTAGAGAGAACAGGAGAGTATACTGAAGAACGAATCTACTGGTTCTGCTGATAATGATATATGCTCAATAGGTAAGGAAGAGCCGGCAGAAAAAGAGCGCTTTCACCGACTGATGTAGGGAAGGTTTAGAGGAATGGGAGAGGATCGTAAAAAGAGGGGAACCCAGAGAGAGTGGTGGGAGTCGGTGTAAAGAGAGATTTATGAATAGATCCATGTAAGGAGCACCTCTGGAATGCATATTGGTATCAATGCGCAGTTACTCTCCTTCAGTCAAAGCTATCGGAATGGTGGGGTGAGTCGTTATATTCGCTACCTGTTGCATGGGCTGGCTGCTTGGCCAGGAGAGCATGAATATAGTGTGTTTGTGAATGGTGAGGAGCTTGTTTCGCAGTTGCCCGTTCATGAGCAGATCCATTATATTAGCGCTCCCTGGTCTGAGAGCCGTCCGACCGCCAGGATTGCTTGGGAACAGATAACATTGCCATCCCTTCTGAAGCAAAAGATGATAGACGTGCTACATTCCCCTGTGAATGTGTTACCAGAGCGTCTTCCGTCTACCTGTGCTGGTGTAGTAACTCTTCATGATCTGGCATTTTTGCGATTCCCAGAGGTATTGACGCGACCCAAGCGTATATATCATCAGACATTTACAGTGCGAAGCTTGAAAAGGGCGAGCGCGCTGATTACTGTTTCAGAGAGTACAAAGCAGGATGCTATCGAGTTGGTTGGTATTCCTGCATCGCGTATCAGTGCGGTCCCGATCTGCATCGATCCGCGTTTTTCGCGTGTAGAGAGTGTGGCAGGTGAAAAGGAACTCATTGATTTTCGCGAAAAGCACGTAGTAGGGGATGGTTTTATTCTCTATCTAGGAACACTGGAGCCCCGTAAAAATATTACTACTCTTTTGGATGCCTACGCGCTTTTGCGCCAACGTTATGAGTTGAAGGAGAAGCTGGTGTTGGCGGGCGGGAAAGGGTGGTTGTATGACGAGATTTTTGCGAAGGTTCAGCAATTGGGATTAGAGCAGGTCGTGATTTTTCCAGGCTATGTATCCGATGCCGATCAATTGAACTGGTATCGATCGGCCTCTGTGTTTGCTTTTCCTTCATTGTATGAAGGTTTTGGTTTACCAGTGGCCGAGGCGTTGGCCTGTGGGACACCAGTCGTGACCTCGAATATCTCCAGCCTGCCGGAGGCGGGGGCCGGCATCGCACTCTGTATCGATCCTCATAATCAAGACGAGATGGCAGAGGCACTCTATAAATCTCTAACGGACAAAGCGATTCGACAGAGGTCCCAAGATCATGCTGCTGAGGTTGCTGACCGCTTCTCGATTGCTCGTATGGTGGAGCAGACGCGGACTGTATACGAGCGTGCGGCTGGAGATCTTATTTCTCATAACATAGCAACTCTTAAAACAGGTCAGCATTGACGTTTGCGATTAATTCGTGATCTGATATCTTTATCTGGCGAGTGGTGGAGGTAATGGAGCGTTCCCATCGAAAACGCTCCCCCTGGCCAGGGAAGGACAGATCATGCTTCAAAGGAGGGGGCATTCCTCCCACGTCTGAAGCCGTGGGTTCCTGCCGCAAATATCATGAATAGTAGCGAAATCTCTCGAACAACCAATGTTTCTCAAAATACAGGCGGCTCCGTTGACACAATTACTGGCGCGACCGGCCCCATTACTATGGCGATCTCGAAGAGGCGTTCTCACAGGCATCAATGGCGGGTCTTTGAGATCCTGGCGATGTTGATCCTGGACGCAACTTTGATTGATGCCTCTTTCCGTCTGGCACATTATCTTCGGTATGTGGTGCTACTTGATGATCCTTTGTTGAGTAGTCTACGCAACCTTTTGCTTGATAACGTTTCACATCCAAATGATATTAAGGCTCCTCTCGATAAATTTTTCTCGATGGAGATCGCGGTGGTTGTAGGTCTCCTTCTGTTGTTAGTGCTTCGCGGTCTCTATAAGATCCGTCTGACCGGTAGCTGGTTTCGTCAGGTCTGGACGATTGCTGGCTCGGCAACAATGGGCGTAGCTTTTCTGATCACATACTACTTTATCTATCAGCCCCCGGATAATTCACGTTTACTACCACTGTTTGCCTGGCTCACATCTATTATTGTCTTGTGTATTGGACGCCTGCTGGTATCTGGGGCTATGGGTTTGTTGTACCGGCTGGGTCTGGGTGAAACGCGGCT
>CAXTTV010000012.1:2822-21805 GCA_964247295.1 uncultured Ktedonobacteraceae bacterium
GTGGTTGGCTCGGGTCGACCGGGCAAGATGATTATGCAGAACATTGCCGCCAACCCACATCTTGGGTATTCAATCGTTGGCTTTCTGCACGATCTAACGGAGCAGCCGGGGGATTTTGGACGTTTTAGAATGCTTGGCACGCTTGGTGATCTGGGGATGGTTATTCGCTCCATGCAGGTCGATGAAGTGATTATTGCTCTGCCAGCGGAGATGCATCAGCAGGCGATCCGTAGTGTGCGGCTCTGTGAGAGACTGGGAGCCTCATTCAAGGTCGTCCCCGATCTTTACGAACTGAGTCTTTCGCGTATCGATATGGAGGCTGTTGAGGGTATTCCGCTGCTGAATATCAAGCAGGCCTCGCTCAACACATTTCAGCGTACGATTACGCGTCTGGTGGACATTATGATCTCGGGGATGGTGCTTTTGTTTGGTCTGCCGATATGGCTGGTGATTGTTGGGATCATCAAGTTTACCTCTCCTGGTGAGGTGATTTTCCAGCAGCCTCGTGTGGGATTAAACGGGAAGCTTTTCCAGATCTACAAGTTCCGTTCAATGTATAAAGATGCTGATCGGCGGCTGGCTGATCTGCTAGCGAAGAATGAGGCTCAGGGCCCGATCTTCAAAATGAAGGATGATCCTCGGGTAACTCCTATTGGGAAATTTATTCGTAAAACCAGCCTGGATGAGATTCCGCAGTTAATCAATGTACTTAAAGGTGACATGAGTCTGGTGGGACCACGGCCAGCGTTGGCGCGTGAGGTTGCGATGTATGAGGAGTGGCAGAAGGGGCGTCTAGGGATCAAGCCGGGTCTGACGGGGCTCTGGCAGGTGCGTGGACGAAGCAATCTAAGTTTTGACGAAGGCGTATTGATGGATCTGTACTATATAGAGAACTGGTCGTTACGTCTCTACTTCCAGGTGTTGTTTGGTACAGTGCCGGCGGTTCTCTTTAGCAAAGGTGCATATTAAGCATGAAAGTTGCGATCGTTCACGATTATCTTAATCAGATGGGGGGCGCGGAGCGCGTTGTAATGGCGCTGCACGAAATTTTTCCGGAGGCCCCTGTTTTTACTTCCATCTATGATCCCGAACGCGTTGACGCAGCGTTCCACAAAATGGATATCCGGACCTCTTTTATGCAAAAACTGCCACTGGTCACCAAGCACCATCAGCCGTATCTTCCGTTCTATCCTTTCGCGATGGAGCATCTGGACGTGCGTGGATTTGATCTTGTGATCAGTAGCTCCAGCGCTTTTGGCAAGGGTGTGATTACCCGTCCTGAGACAATGCACATCTGCTACTGTCATACGCCAATGCGTTGGTGCTGGAATTATGATGAATATGTGGAGCGTGAGCAATTAGGGAAGGTTGCGCGCAAAGTGCTACCGGCTGTAATTAGCGGGTTGCGTGTCTGGGATCAGACAAGTGCGATGCGGGTGGATCATTTTATCGCTAATTCTCCGGTTGTAGCCGAGCGTATTCGTAAGTATTATCGGCGTGAGGCCGAGGTAATCCCCCCACCTGTGGAGGGACATCGTTTCGCATTTGATCCGAAAACGCAGCCGGAAGATTATTTTCTGGTACTGAGTCGATTGATCCCTTACAAGCGGATCGACCTGGCGATCGAGGTCTGTACTCGCTTGAGTCTGCCCCTGATAGTCATTGGTGGTGGTCGCGATCTGGAGCGCTTGAAGAAGCTGGCAGGGCCGACCATTCGCTTTATGGGGCGGCTCTCAGATGAGGATGTTCTGCACTATTACGCGCATTGCCGGGCTTTTCTTTTCCCAGGAGAGGAAGACTTTGGGATCACTCCTTTAGAGGCCCAGGCCTCGGGGCGACCCGTGATCGCCTATGGGGCGGGAGGTGCTCTGTCCTCAGTTATCGACGGAGTGACTGGTTGTTTCTTCCATGAGCAGACAGTGGATAGTCTGGCAGAGGTTCTCGCGAATTTTGATGAGCGCGAGTTTGATCCTCAGACGATTCGAGATCACGCTATGGAGTTTGATCTTCCACGCTTTAAGCAGCGAATCCTGGATTTTGTTGAAGCGAAACTGGCGGAACGCTCCCAATCCTCTGGCAAGCAGCAGATATTTTAAGTAACACACTGACAAGAAAGGCGATATCTACGTGGAACTACGGGCCTATTGGGCTATTTTAAGGCGAAGGATCTGGCTGGTTTTACTGACGACTCTCATCGCGTTACTATATGTAGGGTATTCATTGCTAGCGAGTCGGGGAGCGGTCGCCAGCACGACGTACACATCAACGGTTGGTATAACGATGGAAGTCGCGGCACCAGACCGGAATGCACCGGCGGGAGCAACTCCATCATACAATGATCGTTTAAGTATTGCTGATACGCTGGCGGAATCATTCCAGAATGGGCCGGTGCTTACCTCTTCCTCTTTCGCGAAGCAGATCTCCGCTCAAATCTCAAGCGACATGCCCACGATTGAGCAACGCTTCGGCCAGAATCCAGCGCTGGGAAGCTGGCGTGACGCCAAAACTATCAGTTCTGCCCTGGCGGCGACGCGTTCGCACGCTCAAGTCACCGTGAAAGTGAACTGGTCGACTTCAGCCGGTGCGTGGGCAATCGCGACTGCTGTAGGTGAGATAGTACCAAGAAACATTGGCACCTACGTAAATTTCTTGATGGTCACGCCTGCCACCGGTCAGGGGGCGCAATTGATCAGCGCCAGAGTTGTTAGCCCGGCTGATGATCCGATTGTTACGCCTGGGGGAGCTCCAGCGACCAAGAAAACAACCTTGCTTCTGGTCGTTCTAGTCGCCATCGTTCTGGGAATCGCCCTCGCTTTCCTTGCGGATTATGTAGATGATCGGGTGCGTGGTAAGGAGGAGATCGCGGATCTTCTGCATCTGCCGGTCATTGGAGAAGTGCCTGCCGCTCACCAGTCGGGGCAAGGGCAGACAAGAACCTTTTCTCGACCAGCGGCTCCTGTAGCATCAAAATAGGATTTTCGGGATTTTCCTTGACAGGAAATCCCAGGCATGGCTAAATTAGTCATATTATGTGACGCATTGAGGCGGAGATAATTCTAAAAGAAAACATCTCCGCCTATTTTTTCCAGAGTTGGCAGGCGAAAATTAAAAATATTTTTTGAGGAGTCTTTTGTGGGTATTCGCTCGCGTGAGCAGGCATCAGTGAATGCGTTGCTTACTGATTATGATACAAATAGCGCTTATTATCAGGCGTATCAAACACTGTATGCTAATGTGCGCGCTGGCTGGCAAAGTGAGTCAACAGCCCCCATTTCTGGTTCGTGTTCCCTCGCCGTTACTGGTGCGGTGGGCTCGGCTGAACAGGAGTCGGCGGCCAGCAACCTGGCGATTGTGGCAGCCAAAGGCAATACTCCCACAATTCTGGTCGATGCGGATCTTCGTACATCAGGCCTTTCACAGCGTTTTGGATCTGACCCTGGGGCAGGGCTGACGGATCTTCTCGCGGATCAGGCGCTAACCGCTCAAAAGGTGCATACTGCTCTCAAAGCAACCTTTGTCCCCGGCCTTTTATTGTTGCCGGCGGGCTCCGCAACCACTCAGGGGACATCGCTCCTGCTTTCACCAGCCTTTGGACAGATAGTGACCTTTCTTCAGCAGGCCCTGGCCCAGATAGATAACAAGCGATCAGCACTACTGGTTTTTCACTGTCCCTCCGTTTTAAGTGGTGCTGACGCGGCGATAATCGCGTCTCAGGCAGATCAGACCCTGTTGTGTATTGTGGCTGGTCAGACAACTCGCGCACAAGCGAGGGAGGCTCAGGAGCACCTGTTGCGCGCCAATGCCAGGGTTGCTGGTGTCGTATTGTTGAATTCCTGACTCTGCCCAGTGATTTAGAATGTAGAAGATTATGTTGATAAGGAGATTTTCTGCGCATGATGCAAGGACCGCCACGTAGGGATAATAGACAATGGGAAAGCGCGGCTACTCAGCTTCAAGAAGCACTTACAAATGAGCATCGAGCGATTCCCAGACGCCCCGCGACAATGCCGTATGTTGAGGGGCCTCCACCAACTTCAAAGCAGAAAGTGGTGCGTCCTACCGCGAAATTGGCTCGTCCACGAAGTAGCCGGGAACTGATGATTTTCTGGGGCTCGATCGTCCTGGGAGGTGCGTTGATCTCTACGTTAGCATTTGTGCTTGCATATAATCTGTTTCTCTCTCGTAGTCCACAACCGCTGGATACGGCCAGTTCCTTTCTAGATGCGGTTTCTGGCCATGATTATAATCAAGCCTATCGTATGCTTAATGTCAATATGGTGTTACATACTTCTCCTGAGGATTTTCAGCAGCAGGCTCAGGCTGCCGATCGCTGCTTTGGTCCGATGACCCAATTCAAGCAGGTGGGTGATGCCCAACAAGCGGATCAAGAGGTGAGCTATACGTATATGGTGAGGCGTTCTAAGGTTTCCCGTTCCTATACATTACATCTGACCGTTGAACAATCTGCTAATAATGATGCCGGAACCTGGAGCGTTGCCAGTTACGGCAACGGATTGGGCCCGGCTCCCGCTACCTGCAAGTAGTTTGAAAGGTCTGCCCTGTGTACAATGGGCAGACCTTTTTGTTGCTTTTTTCCTCTTGACCAAAGATCTTCTCTTTTCTATACTGAAGCGAAGGTGTTGGCAATGAGTTATACGTCATGTAAAAGAGGAGAATGTTGAGAAACCGTCTACATTGGAGGCCTCTGGCCTTTGCTGGGATTGTGCTGATCGGGTTATGTCTGCGTCTCTATGGGATAAACTGGGATCAGGGGAACAATTTACATCCCGATGAACGCCAGATCCTTTTTCATGTGATGGCACTCCAATGGCCCACCAGTCTGGCGCAATTTCTGGACTCAACAACATCTCCTTTGAACCCACACTTTTTTGCCTATGGCTCTTTTCCTCTCTATCTGCTGGCATTTATAGGCGGCGCTTTCACACGCTTTATCCCGGCTCTTTCTAGCTTCTCTGGTTATACACTCATTGGCCGCGTTCTATCAGCGCTTTTCGATACCGGGACAATCGCGCTCACGGGCTGGCTGGCCCTGGCTCTGCTTCCAACCAGCCGTTTCGAGCGTGTTCAAGGTTGGAATCTGGCTTTGTTGGCCTCCGGCCTGGTGGCGTTTACCCCTCTCCAGCTACAACTCTCACATTTTTACGCTGTGGATACATTGCTGCTCTTTTTTGTTTGTCTGACTCTGTTAGCTGCGATAAAGTTAGCGGAGACACGCGCGCCGATCCGCTGGTCCCTAATCGCTGGCCTGGGCTTCGGCCTGGCTCTGGCGACCAAAACGAGCGCCGCGCCTCTCGCTGTCCCTCTGCTTATAGCCCTGTGGTTGTGTTGGCGGAGCAGGGGATACGAGGAGGCTCTGGGACCTCTTTTGCTCGAGATAGTCTCTACGCTCTTTGTTTTTCTTATAGCCATGCCGTATGCGCTCATGGACTTTCGGAACTTCTGGGCGCAGGTTTCGGAGCAGGGGTCGATGGCACGGGGGCAGCTAGATTTTCCCTATGTGCGTCAGTTTGCTGGAACAGTCCCATTTGTGTATGAGGGTTGGAATATGCTTCTATGGGGGCTGGGATTGATGCTTGGACTGGTGGCGTTTGCCGGTCTCGGTTGGTTTGGCTGGCGGATCTGGAAGCGTAAGGCGGATCTCTGGTTGATCCCACTCTCGTGGATTGTGATCTATTTTTTGCTTACCGGAAGCTTCTATGTAAAGTTTATGCGGTATATGCTACCTCTGTATCCTTTCCTGAGTTTGATAGCAGCGGCTTTCCTGTTGATGCTTCTGAGAAGCGAATGGTTTAAGAACGGGCGTAGAGAGGATTGGCATAAGCAGGTTCGCCGTTATCTTCCCCAGGTTTTTGTAGGATTAGTGGTTGGGGGGACGATTTTTCAGGGGCTGGCCCTCCTCAATGTGTATAGTCAACCTAATACGCGAGTGCAGGCCTCCGAGTGGATGTACAACCATCTCGCGCAGGGCAGCGTGCTAACGTATGAGCAGTGGGATGATCCTTTACCCGTTCCGACTGGCTCGAAAGATCCCTCGTTGTTCGCGCAGTTGCCGACTGGGAACGGTGGATCAGGCCTGGATCTTTACGGGGACGATACACCAGAAAAAGCCCGATTACTTGCGGCTGAGCTCACTCAAGTTAATGTACTCACGATGGCGAGCGATCGTCTGGATAAGTCGATTCCGCGCCTGCCTGATCGCTATCCTCTGACCATCCGTTATTATAATCTGTTGTTTCATAATCAACTTGGCTTCCGATTGGCCGCGACATTTGAGCAACGGCCCTCCTTTCTGGGTGTGACGCTGGATGATAGCGGGGCTGATGAAAGCTACTCTGTGTTTGATCATCCCAGAGTGAGAATTTTTGTTCGGGATCACACCTACAGTAGTGAAGAGCTGTACCAGCGGCTAATCACTGGAGTAAATTTCCCCACAGCTCAAAGGACTCCCTCGGCTCGCCATCTTTCACCGCTGCTTTCTGAGCAACAGCAACAGGATAACCAGGATCAGCCTCCGCTGGCGCAACAGTTGCCTCTGAGCAATTTGCCGGGTGGGATCGCGGTGCTCTGGTGGTGGGTGATACTGCTCCTGCTAAGTGTGGCGGTCTATCCATTCCTCTGGTGGCTTCTGCGGAGCCTGCCAGATCGGGGATATAGTCTGAGTAAAACAATTGGAATGCTGGCTCTAGCATACCCCGTTTGGTTGCTTGCGAGCCTGAGGTTGCTCCCTTTTAGTGGGGTCACACTCTGGGGAATCTGTCTGGCCCTGCTGCTCTGTAGTGGCAGTTTTTTCTTCTTGAAAAGGCGCGCGATCATTGAATATATCAGGGAGCGTTGGCGACTTCTGTTGATAGAGGAGTTGCTTTTTACACTGGCTTTTCTTTTCTTCGTTGGGATTCGGTCGTTAAATCCTGATTTATGGAACCCCTATATTGGCGGTGGTGAGAAGCCAATGGAGCTGGCCTTTATCCCTGGTATGCCAGTGGGTATATTAATTACTATTACTATGGTTATGTGATCATTGGATCATTAATTAAGCTTACAGGCATATCATCATCAACGGGCTTTAACCTGGTGATTCCAACGCTGTTTGCTCTAACGTTTAGCGTCGCCTGTACTCTCGTGTATAGCCTGACCAGACGGCTCCCTTTCGCACTGCTGGGTGGATACTTCACCGTTCTGATCGGTAACTTTAATCCCGCTGGTCAACTGGGGTGGGTGTTGAAGGGACAACCTTTTAGCTACTGGGAGAGCAGCCGGATTATCCCTTTTACCATCAATGAGTTTCCCATCTGGACCTTTTTGTTCGCGGACCTGCATCCACATGTGATCAATCTAGCGATTACCATGGTAATGCTGGCCCTGCTGCTGGCTTGGATACTGGAACCCGGTGGGGATCAACGACGCGAGTGGGGACTGGTGATTTTGCTCGCGGGGGTCTTTGGAACGTTGACGGTAGTGAGTACCTGGGATCTGCCAGTGTATATGATTCTGTTACTGGTGATCGCCCTGTTACGCGCCCTGTATCATCGTCAGGTGGGATCTTCCTTGTTCTGGCCGGTATTCTGGATGGGGATTCGGGTCTCGGTCTGTTATCTTCTGGGATATCTACTTTATCTGCCATTTTACCTTCATTATCAGCAGCTCTCAGTTAGTGGGATCGGAGTAGTAAAGCAGGGAAGTACGTCGGGGGATTATCTGACCATCTTTGGCTTTTTTCTCTTCCTGGCCTTGAGCTACTGGCTGGCGGAACTGTATCGGTTCTGGTTAGCCCCTAGATTGCGTGGAGGTTCACCGATCAGGCTTGTTAGCGGTTTCCTCATACTTAGTGGAGTTGTGCTCACATTTGTCCTGTTATTGGGGTTGAGAAGCTTACTGGTAGTCATGTTTGGATTGGGAAGTGTCCTGTTAGCCATACGGATTGTCCGTGGTCTAAAAGATCTCTATCAGCTTGAGGATGAAAAGCGCGCTGTGATTTTGCGACAACTTTTATTAGAGAGTTTAACCTCGCTCCTGCTGGTAATGGGTCTTGGCATTCTCTTGGGGATTGATCTGGTGTATATCCGGGACTTTCTGGACGGCAGTGACTACGCCCGAATGAACACAGTGTTTAAGTTCTCGATGCAGGCTTGGCTTTGTCTGGGTCTGGGAGGAGCACTGGTCGTTTACCAGCTATGGAGTCGGTGGCGAGGCCGAGGACGCTGGATCTGGTCCTTATTGCTTACCGGCCTGGGACTGATCTGCTCGCTGTTTCTGGTACTAGGGATACCAGCCAGAATAAACGATCACACGTTATGGTCGCAACTACAACCGCCGGCTGGCAATGCACAATATATACCTTCCCTGGATGGAAAGGCATTTATTGGAGCCTGGTATCCTGGTGATGCCCAAGGCATTGCCTGGCTAAATGAACATGTAAGCGGGACCCCTGTGATTACTGAAGCTGTGGGCACCGACTCCTATAAGTGGTTTGGGCGTGTCTCGGCTTTTACGGGTCTACCTGATGTTCTGGGTTGGTATGATCACGAGCAGGAGTGGCGCGCGGCTGACGATCTGCCTCTTCGTCTCGGGGAAATGAACACATTATACACAACCTTAGATCAGCGGCAAGCGGTTGCATTATTACAACGCTATCATGTACGTTATATTTATGTAGGTTCATTAGAGAGGGAGACCTATGCCCAGAATGGGGGAGCTGGTCTAGCAAAATTTGATAGGATGGTAGGAAGCACTCTTCAAGTCGTTTACAAGTCGGAGGGGGTTAGTATCTATGAAGTACAATAGAGCGGGTCTGGGAACTAAATTATTCCTTCCTTCGTCTGTTAACTAACGTTTAAACAGCTTTTTATCAGGGAAGAGCATGCTCGAATTGTTTGCCATGTGGTTGTTGGTTGAGCTATTAGGATTGATCTGTCTACCGCTCACAACGATTATCTTTCACAATCTACCGGATCGCGGTTGGGCTTTTAGCAAGGCCATCGGAGTGACGACGCTCGCTTTTGGTGTCTGGTTCCCATTGATCTGTCTGCGCTTCTTGCCTTTCAATGGTCTGATGGTTGGTCTTATTTTGGGACTGCTTGTGACCGTGAATCTTTTTTTCTTTATGAAAGAGCGTCAGGTGCTGATAAAAGTGACGCGAGCCAATCTCTGGTATATTTTAAGCTGTGAGGTTGTATTTGGTGGAATGGTCTTACTTCTGGGATGGATTCGCTCCTATGCTCCAGAGATCCGTTCGTATGAGATGTTTATGGACGAGGGGTTTATCGCGGCGATTATGCGGAGTCCCCATCTTCCTCCGAGCGATATGTGGTATGCCGGGTTCGGCATCAACTACTACTATTACGCGCATTTTGTTGTCGCGATGCTGGCGAAACTGCTGAATCAGGCTCCATCCGTGGCCTTTAACACGGGGATTTCCCTGTACTTTGGCCTGACTGCTGTAAACCTGTTTGGCGTGACCTGCAATATTGTGGCCTGGGCTCAGCACCACTTTTCTCGTAACTCTGATGCGGAACAGAATCTTCTACCAATGGTGGAGGGCTTTCCTCCTCTGTTAAAAGCCGTGCCTTTTGGGGTGTTTACAATGCTGTTGGGATTGCTCATGGGGAACCTTGCCTCCACGCAGCAGTGGTGGAAGGCCCATGGCGATCTTGCCAGCTACGACTGGTTCTCCCCCTCGCGAGTGATTGACAAAACCATTAATGAGTTTCCAGCCTTTAGTTTTCTGCTCTCTTGTTTTCATGCGCATGTACTGGCCCTGGCTTTTACCATTGTGGGGATCGCCCTGGCTTTTAATCTTTTCCTGGAACCGGAGGGCCGGGGGCTGGCGGCTTATGGTCGGGGTTGGCGTCGGATCGTGATGCTGGTATTTACCGCTCTGGTGTTGGGTGGGCTGTTTACCATGAATGGCTGGGATCTCCCAACCTATGTTGGTTTGACGCTTGTCTGCCTGGGACTTCAACAGTGGCTGGCGTATGGCTCACAATGGAATAGAGAGCTACTCAAGAATACAGTGATCGCGGCGGTTCCATTAATCGTTCTCTGTTTCCTCTTATACGCTCCATTCTATCTCACATTTATTTCGCCCTCACAGGGGATTGGACTGGTTGGGCCGGCAGATCGTTCGCCATTGCCGAACGAGCTTTTGATTTATGGACTATTCGCCTTTATTCTGGTTTCGGTATTGCTGATCACACTGCGGTCCTGGCTGGCTCGTCGCACCGATCAACCTATGGGATATGGCTGGATCTATTTTGTGGGAGCGTTGATGTTGCTGCTCCTGATGTCTCTGGTTATTGGGAATGGAGCTACCTTTCTGGTGGCTTCGGTATTCGCTGTTTGTGGGATCGGTGCGATTTTGACCGTGTTTACACATGATCGTGCTCTAGCCTTCACGCTATTATTAGGGACGCTGGCCTTTGCTCTGGTGGCAGTGTGCGAGGTCTTTTATCTGCGAGACGTATTCGCGGATAATTATCCGCGAATGAACACGGTGTTCAAGTTTTACTTTCAAGCCTGGGCACTGCTCTCAATTGCTTCGGGAACCGGCCTCTACTTTGTCTGGCGTGAGTTTCTATTCTGGTTTAAGAGGCAGATGTTTGTAGCCATTGCTTTTGCGACTTTCTGGCCGTTGATCTTGTTAAGTCTACTTTTGCTGGGAGCGATTTATCCAGTGGCTGGGACCTATGCACGCACAGACCGATTTTTGCTCAGGAGCAACAGCCTGGATGGACTGGCGTATATGGAGAGCCTCAATCCTGGCGATTATCGAGCGATCCACTGGCTAAATACGCAGGTGTCGGGGAACCCCGTGATTGTTGAGGCAGTTGGTCCCGATTATAGTGAATACGCTCGTGTCTCAGCCTTTACAGGTCTGCCGACGCTAATGGGCTGGGTTGGACATGAGTACCAGTGGCGGGTCACCTGGCTTCATCGCGGATCAAATACTGCGGATTTCAACAGTCGTAGCGTTGATGTTGAAAGCATCTACACAAGTTCTGACGCCAAAAAGGTCAAGGATCTTTTGAAGGCATATCAGATACAGTATATTTACGTTGGACCATTTGAGAACGCCAAATATTCACATATCACTTTAGCTCAGTTCTCACAATTTCTACAGGTTGTTTATTCCGCCGATGGCGTTACAATCTATAAGGTGCGCTGATCAGGATCGGCCTCGCTACGGTTAGTTCGGTGGAGTTTATTGAACGAGGAGCAATCTTTTGAAAAGTTCTGATATAGAGCGTAAAAAAGGAATAGTTGAGCAGAACGTTAAGCTTCCAGATAAGGAAGAGCGCTCCCCAGCCCTTGAGAGGGTGTTAGAGGAGCAGGAGACAAAACTGATATCTCCATCCTCTTCTCAAGAAGCGGTTCAAGAGGCATCTCCTGGCTCTCATGAGAATGAGACCACAAAAGTTATTCCATCACCTGAAGCGGAAGTGGAAACAGTCGTAGGGGAGCCTTTACGCGTCGAAGAGCCTGTTATATTTGTCCCCTCATCATCTTCTGAGCATCACTGGTCGCGCTGGCTTCCATTTCTGGGAATTGTGGTTGTTGGTGCCCTGTTGCGCTTCTGGGGACTGGGCGATAAACCCTTACATCACGACGAGAGTCTGCATGCCTATTTTTCTTTACAACTCTTGCACAACATGCAGGATTGGGTAAGCTGCTTTCGAGGGGCCACAACCTGTTACCATTATGATCCCTTGTTACATGGTCCCTTCCAGTTCCATTTTATTGCTCTGGTCTATCAGATCAGTGCGTGGGTGCAGGCCCCAGATCAAGGGGTCAACACAACGACCGTGCGGATACTTGCGGCGACCCTGGGAACGGCAATGATCGGACTCCCCTACTTTTTGCGTGATTATCTTGGGCGCTGGGGAGCATGGCTGGCCTGCTTTTTAGTGGCGGTCTCGCCCAGTATGGTTTACTTCTCGCGCTTCGCTCGCGAAGATATCTATATGGCGTTCTTTACCCTGCTGATGGTCGTGGCGGCGGGGCGGTATGTGCGGGATCGTCAACTGCGCTGGGTGGTGATTGGAGCGCTGGCTTTCTCCTTCTCCTATGCCACCAAAGAAGCCACTTTTCTGACGATCGCGATCTTTGGCAGTTTTCTCCTTGGAGTGCTGGCCTGGGATCTGGGCCTCGCTTTCAAGCGGAACGCATCGGAGAGCAGTGCATCCCCGTGGCGGACAGGCGCGCCCCTCTTGCTGGGTGGGTACGCCTTGATCGGTGGTGGGCTTGGGCTTGGGCTCCTGATTGGGATGAAGCAGCTTTCCATCTACACGACAACCCACACAAAGCAAAGCGATGCGGTTGTCTTGCTGCTGAAAAATTATACAGTGTTGCTGGTCCTCCCAGTGCTGATTCTCCTGCTGAGCCTGTTTATCCTCTATAAGCTCTGGCGCGAGGCCACCACTTCCTCTCTTCCTGGGAGAAGGGGGCTGGCGGCCCGAATTGATCCCCGACGGCAGCCTCTTTTAGATACCTTTGTCGCGACTCCCTGGACGTTTTGGGTTGTGGCCTTATTAGCGTTTGCGGTCGTGTTTGTGGTGTTATTTACCAGCCTCTTTACCTATATTCAGGGAGGGATTGGTGATGGGATCTGGCAGGGGCTCTACTACTGGTTGCAGCAGCAGCAGGTGGCTCGGGGCAGCCAGCCCTGGTACTATTATGTGATGTTGCTCCCCCTCTATGAGCAGGTAGGATTGATCTTTGGCTTTGCTGGATTAGTGTATTCGGTTCTGCATCCAACGCGCTTCCGGCTGTTCCTGGTGTACTGGGCTTTGGGGACCCTGTTCATCTACACGTGGGCGGCGGAGAAAATGCCCTGGTTGATGATCCACATGATGTTGCCACTTTTACTGCTGGGGGGGATCGCGCTCCAGCCAGTCGCGCGAGATCTTGTCACGTTGGCAGAGCGTTGGATACAACGCCCGAGAGAGCGGCGACGGGTTGCTCATCCTCTCCTTTCTCCTGTGGGAGCTTTCTGTGGAGTGCTGCTCTTGGTGCTCACACTTCAGAATATGTATCAGGTGACCTATATTCATCAGGCGGATGGGCCTCATGAGATGATGGTGTATGTGCAGACGACAACCGACGTAAACATTGTCATGCACAAGATCGACGCTCTGGATCGGAAGCTTTATGGTGGGAAGCACCAACTGCATATCGGGTTGATCGATGATGCCACATGGCCGTATGCCTGGTATCTGCGAGACTATACTAACGTCTGCTTTCGGTATCCTCAAGGCTGTACTACTCCTCAAAATCGACTAGAGGTGATTCTCGCAGGGGGAGATGATCTCGTCAAGTGGCAGAGTGCCTATGCTAACCCCCAAACGGGTGGATACCTTTTCCACGAGTACCGTTTGCGCTCCTGGTGGAGTGAAGGGTACAAGCCCGCTCCTGATCCCAAACATCCTGTGGATGCCGCGCCTGGCTCGGCAGCGATTAACGGTCTGGGGCTTGGAACGTGGCTTAGTTATGGTGACACAAAGCCAGCGGGAACGGCGATGAATCCCGTTCTGACAGGCAGCAACATCTGGAACTGGTGGTGGGAGCGGCGACCAATTGGTAGTACCGATGGTTCTTACGGGATGGGCTTGTTTATTCATAAGGGGTTGCCTATAACCCCATAGTGGGCTACGATAGAAGCTGGGGTAGCAGAAAAGATAGTTTTCTTGTTACGAGAGAGAAAGGACAGTGCATGTTTATTGTAGTTAACAAGGTCCAGGTTCCCGCCGCACACCGTGAGGCGGTGGAGAAAGCGTTTGAGCAGGCGATGCCGACCATGAAACAGTTCAAGGGCTTTCTAGGGCTGGAGCTATGGACCGGCGAGGATAATGCATTGCAGGCTATTTCTCGCTGGGAGTCAAAAGAAGCCATGGAAGAGTACATCAAAAATGATACCTTTCAGCAGCATCATGGCGCGGGCAGCGAAGGTGGTGGGGGAACCTATTATACCGGACGCGTACTTGAATAAAGCGTGGTAGTCTGATAAAGAAGGGAAGCAGACAGTCTCTAAAAGCTGGCTGCTTTCTTGTGAGCTAGACCTCGTTATGTTGCAGCACAATCTTCCCTTGAAGATGACCCTGTTCCAGCAAGCGATGAGCCTCAGCCACCTCCGCGATCGGCATGATCCGCGCTATCAAAGGTTTGATCTTGTCTTCAGAGATCAACTTGAGAATCTTCTCCTCATTTTGGGGTGTGGTGTGCATCATACCGCCGCCCAGTACCTGGACACTTTTTAAGCGCCAGGACTGAGTATTCACCGTAGACTCTGCCCCACCCAGGTTTCCGATCAGCACCACACGGCCTTGAGAGCGACAGGCGTTAATACTCTCTTGAAGCGTGTTGCCGACCGTTTCCAGTACCAGATCCACACCGCCGGCCTCCTGAACGGTCTTTCCCACTTCCTGCGTTTTATGGTTTATAACCAGATCCGCTCCCAGTTGCCTGAGCTGTTCGGCCCGTTCCTCGCTACTGGCGGTAGTCGCGACCCAGCAGCCAGTGTTTTTCGCGAGTTGGATCGCCAGGCTGCCGACCCCACTGGAGCCGGACCAGATCAATACCTGCTCACCGGCCTTTAGTTGACCGATATCGTACAGACCCGTCCAGGCGGTTGAAGAGGCCAGGCCGGCAGCCGCCGCCTCTTCAAATCCAACATTATCGGGAATGCGCACCAGAAAATCTGCCGGTACCGCGATCAGATTAGCGTACCCACCACCGCCTTTGGCGGCCATGGCTCGGGTAGTCATTACGCGATCCCCCTCCTCAAAGCCGTTGCCCGATCCTATGACCACACCTGCTGCCTCCAGGCCGGGTGTGAACGGCAAATGGTCTACTGGTCGTTTCCCATCTCGCTGAAACAGATCCAGACGGTTGACGCTGGTAGTCTGGACCGCGACCAGGACCTCATTGCCCTCAGGGGTGGGATCGGCCAACTCCCGCATCTCCAGAACTTCCGGGCCACCGGGTTGCGCGAATTGCATTGCTTTCATAATCGTAAAGATCCTTCCTAGATCTGCTCGCACACAAGCACTAAGCCCAGCGGATCAGGCCCATCTCGTGTTTATTCGCCAGAGAAAAGTGGGTTGGAAGTACACGGACGCCATAGACCATACTCCCCGAGTCAACCGGGCGCAGGCTCAGCTCATAGCGATAGGAGCCATCCTGTTCCTGGCGTTCGTAGTGCATTGGCTCCGCATATTGAGGCAGGACACGATCGCCCCGCATCTCGCCCAGCACGATCTCGACCATGAGATCTTTTGGTCGTAGGCTTTCATTGCGGACCCAGGCATTCACTTGAACTGACTCACCCAGGCTTAGCTGACCTTCGCGCTTGCCATCCACATACAGCTCCAGTTTGGGCCAGGCTTCCTGTACTTGTTGCTTCCATTGGGCAAGTTGGCGAATCTGCTCATAGCTATCTTGATTGATCCTGATGCTCTGCTTCATCTCAGGAACGTAGAAGCGCTGTGCATACTCTTTCACCATCCTGCGCATACTGTATTGGGGTGCGCACGTACGGATCGCCTCACGCATTGTACGTAGCCATTGTGAGGGTAGCCCATGGCTATCTAGCTCATAATAGAAGGGGATAATGATGTTTTCCAGCGTCTCATAGAGGGAGCGGCTATCGTCCTCATCCTGAATATTTCGATCGTGATACTCGCGCTCCTCGCCAATTGCCCAGCCATTCTCACCATTGTAGGCCTCGGCCCACCAGCCATCCAGAATACTAAAGTTTGGGAGGCCATTCAGCGAAGCTTTTTGACCGCTGGTTCCGCTGGCCTCGTAAGGACGAATCGGATTGTTAAGCCAGAGATCCGCGCCCGAGACCAGATACCGGGCCATATCGATATCATAGTTCTCCAAAAACAGAATCTTGCCTCGAAACATCTCACTGCGTGAAAGTTTGTAAACCTGCTCAATCAGCGCCTTACCAGGATCATCGGCAGGGTGAGCTTTACCCGCGAAGATAATCTGCACTGGGCGCTCAGGGTGATTGAGAATGCGGTTCAATCGGTCCAGATCCTTGAAGATCAGGGCCGCGCGTTTATAGGTCGCGAAACGGCGGGCAAAGCCGATCAGCAGGGCATCGGGATTGAGCATCGTCTCAAACTCCGTGATCTGATGACCACCCTCTCCCAGTCGCAGATGGTGGTTGATCAGACGATGACGTGCATACTCAATCAAAGCCTGTTTACGTTGTTGGTGCGTCTCCCACAGCTCCTGATCAGGAATTTTCCCGATCGACTTATCCCAGAAGTCTTGATCATCGACCCGCTCTTGCCAGTCCGTTGCCAGATAGCGACGGTAGAGTTGATTAACCTCTGGAGCTACCCAGGAAGGTGAATGGATACCATTGGTGATATATTCGATTGGTACCTCATCGACATCAACTCCCGGCCAGAGGAACTGCCACATCTTCCGAGAAACCTCACCATGCAGTTTACTGACACCATTATGCTGACCGGTCAGATGCAGCGCTAATACCGTCATACTGAAGACCGAACCCCAGCCTTGATCCTCCTGAGCCAGTTGCAGAAACTGCTCACGGTTCAGTTTAAGCTGCGCCCAGTAAGAGCCAAAGTATTTGTCAATCAGATCGTAGCTAAAAGAATCATTTCCCGCAGGGACAGGAGTATGGGTTGTAAATACCGAATTGGAGCTTACCACCTCGCGGGCCTCGTTAAAGCTCAGACCTTGAGTAACCAGTTCACGAATGCGTTCCAGATTCAGGAAAGCCGCGTGCCCCTCATTGAGGTGCCAGCAGGAAGGATTGATCCCCAACGCACGTAACGCATGGACCCCGCCGATCCCCAGGACAACCTCCTGAGAGATACGGATCTCGCGATCGCCTCCATATAGGCGAGCAGAAAGCTCGCGGTCGGCGGGAGCATTTTGTGAAACATCGGTATCCATCAGATAAAGGGGGATGCGCCCAACCTGGACCTTCCAGATCTTCGCATGGATGCGGCGGCCCGGCAGATCCACACTGATCAGGATCTCATTGCCCTGGGCATCCGTCGCTGGGATCGCTGGGGCCTCAGAGAACTGAAGCTTATCGTATGTCGCCTCCTGAACCCCATCACGAGTAATCGTCTGTTTAAAATAGCCTTGAGGGTAGAGGAAGCCAACCCCGACAAAGGGCAGGTTCAGATCACTGGCTTCCTTGCAATGATCGCCCGAGAGAATGCCCAGCCCACCTGAGTAGATTGGCAGGGACTCATGAAGGCCAAACTCGGCAGAAAAGTACGCGATCGTATAATCTTTAAGATCAGGATAGGTTTGAGAGAACCAGGTTTCGCCAGCCGATGGGTGCATATAGTGATCGAAATCCTGAATAATAGCGTCATACTGTTGCAGATAGCGCTCATCTTTCGCAGCGGCCTCCAAAATCTCAGGTCGGACTTCGCTCAGAAAGCGCACAGGACTATGATCAATCTGTTCCCAGAGCTTGGGATCAAGCGAGCTATACAGATCACGAGCTTCAGAGTGCCAGCTCCACCAGAGATTGTAGGCCAGCTCATAGAGCCGGCTGATCCGGGTCGGCATAATCGGGAAAACCGTCATGCGGCCATAGACTTTCACAGAATGATATTTCCTTTCCATGATATTCGCGGCGCGGGTACCCTCGGTCGAGTGAGGGGAGGAAGCGCCTCCTCATCTTTCGTTTGATTCCACCGTGGCTGTAATTCACCCCTGCCCGCGAGACACGCAACGCAACTGATACATCACCGAAGCGGGTTCAACAACTTCGCCCATTGCACAGGTAATAGCAACGGCATCATTCGCATGGGACTTGGGAAGCTTGAGAATCTGGATACGCTTGTACTTGGTCTCGAAGCCACACGTGACCGGCACGTGCTCTTTCCCAAAGATTGTTTCAAGGTTCTTAGGGACTTCTTTCGCTTTTCAATACGCACATTGTCTTCCCCACTTTCCCAATACGTATTCACGTATCAGATAGTCTTGCAGTTCCCCCTGTTGATACTCTAAGCCAGCGATATCAGGATGTTGCATCTTGTGAATATCGAAACTGCCCATTTCGACGTTCAGCAGGCACACTGGCAAGATCGAGGCCACAAAGCGTACTGCTTTGACGGGTGCCTCTGCCTTTGAGCATAGGGATGGTGGCAACCACCCCTCCAGGCGACGGCGATTGTCATAACGATTGATCACAGAATGCTCTTTTGCTGTGTTCAGTATATCTCGCTATTGAAACGGGGGTCAAACCAGAGATGGGTAATCCCTCCCGATAGGGAACTAGGCATAAAAAATCGGCATCTGCGAAGTGTATTCAGAAATGTAGATGCAGATGCCTTATGAGCAGCCTGTTCTCACACCTGGGGCAGGAAAGAGAGCAGACCTAGTTGTCGTGCATTTTGATCCAGCCATGGCGAAGCGCATGAACCACAGCCGCTGTTCGGTCATTTACCGAGAGCTTTTTCAGGATCGAAGTAATGTGATTTTTCACCGTCTGATCGCTAATTTTCAGAGATTTTGCGATCTCCTTATTGCTATTGCCGCGAGCGATATAATCCAGGATCTCAACCTCACGACTGGATAGAGGTGAATAGAGATCCTTCGTAGAAGTATCTTCCTCCTCGACCGCCAGCTCGCGGAACGACTTTAGAACGCGGCTCGCAAGTTGAGGTTTTGAGAGCACATCATCATTGATCAGATACTCGCCATGGCTTACCTTGCGGATCGTATCGATCAGCTCTTCGGGGGTCAGATTGCGCGTATAGTAAGCGGCAGCACCAACCTTAATCGCCTGGAAGAGTCGTTCCTCATCCTCGGAGGGGGTTAGAATAATCACAGCCATATGAGGAGTAAGGTGACGCATCTGGCGAGCGATCTCAAGGGCATCACCGGAAGAGAGCCCGGCATCGATCAGGGCCACATCAGGATTACCTGTACGGGCCAATTCCAGAAGCTCATTCACATCGGTAGAC
>CAXTTV010000012.1:21815-52343 GCA_964247295.1 uncultured Ktedonobacteraceae bacterium
TTAGATGCTCCAGTGTGCAGTGAATTGCTTGACGGAATAGTGGCTGCTGATCGACTATAATTACACGTATCGTTTCCATTAATTTCCTCGCCAGCAGATCAGCCAGAACCAGGGTATGCTACTGTTCTGCCAAATTTTTGTCAGTATACACAAATGATAAAGCTGCAACCTGGGATAATGCAAATGGCCCGATCATTATAGTTCCAAACAACAAGACAATCTAGAGGGTAAAAATTACTGATTGCTTGCTTTTTGGTTTCGTGATGGGAAGAATCATCCTCACTGGATGGACTACCAGAGATGCAAGCAGCTCCTTCTCATCCTCCACCCCCTCCGACCCAAAGGCATTGGGGGCTACTTTGCGAATAATGTTGCCTGGCCCGTTGCAATCCGCATTGATAATGCGGTCATCAGGGTAGGTGGAGCCCTCGCTTGACCCGTTGCCCGCTAAAGGTATACGTCTCATTGCTCTCTTTGTTATATATGGGGAGAGGGTTCAGGTCAAGCAAGCTGGCCTTTGAAGTATAAGATTTTCTAGTGAAATACTTCCCACGATGAATAAAGGCTTGCCGCCACTTGTGATTAGCTGCATTATATAGATTGTTTAAGGCGAAGGCAACCGCATCAATCAAGGGATAGAGGGGATGGGAAGAGGAATAACGGTATTGGGCGGCTATGGATAGTTGTACCTACTGGCATCGTCGGTGGGGGAATGGGGAAACGGCAAGAAGGTACAACTATCAGAGAAAAGATAAGTCAGATGCGCTCCAGGCGGCGAAGTGTTGAGTTAATACCATAGCGTAAACTCTCAATTACTCCTTTACCTGTAACCGCGACAGCCTCAAAGCTAGGGACACGGTACGGGTTCAGATACTGTTCCAGGACTGAGGTTGGGAGCACATCTTGAAGATCGCGTTTATTCCACTGCATCACCAGTGGAAATTCCGCAGCATTTTTATTCATGCGGCGCAGTTGCTCCTGCAATTCATTCCAGCTCTCAATATTTTCCTGAAGTTTGCTTGCTTGAGAGTCTGCCACAAAGATCACGCAGTCGGCCCCTTTCAGGACAGAGATCCGCGTCTGTTGGTAGAGTACCTGTCCAGGTACCGTATACAATTGAAAGCGAATATTGAAACCCTGCACCTTGCCGAGCTCCAATGGCAGCAAGTCAAAATAGAGGGTGCGCTCCGTTTCTGTATCAATAGAGACCATGTCTCCCACATCTTGTGGATTAACTGCTTGATGGATATAGTGCAAGTTTGTTGTTTTTCCACACAAACCAATCCCATAATAAACAATCTTGCAATTAATTTCACGTTTTGCCATATTAATCAAGGACATAAGTGATTGCTCTCCTACCCGCTCGAATGCGCCTCTGTGAACGCCTTGCACTAGTTTAGAAGCAATGGAGTCTTCGCTTCTTGCTACCGCAGACAGTATACCTTATTTTCCCAAAAAAGCCAATTGCTCTACCATAAATCATCTTTACGCCCTTCGCGCGGCTTTACAAGCCTATTGAGCACGACCAGACCTCTTTTGGCAAATGTCTATCTGCTCGCGTGATCTCCGGGGCCATTTCATTTTCTTTTTAAGCCGTATTCGGCGGCGAGAAAGAGAGGCAGACGAGCGGGGACGCCCCCGCATTCCTGGACCCACTTTCTTTCTCGAACGGAATAGCCCTGCGTGAACTCCTTTCGCGTTGACGAAAATCGTGGAAAAGGCTAGACTGATAGAAAAGTAGAAACCAACAGAATCTTACCGTTTTTTTTAGAAGTGAGGGGTGCATGACCACAACTGTAGAAGCTGGCGTCGACTTTGAGATTGTGATCGGTCTTGAAGTGCATGCGCAGTTGTTAACCAAAAGTAAGATGTTTTGCGGCTGTAGTACCGACTACGCGAACGCTGCTCCAAACACCCATGTCTGTCCCGTCTGCATGGGGATGCCCGGTGTGCTGCCATTTATCAATAAGCAAGCGGTTGCCTACACAATTATGACCGGTCTGGCTCTTGAATGCGAGATCCCCGAGTACGCCAAATTTGATCGTAAAAACTATCCGTACCCTGATCTCATGAAGGGCTATCAGATCTCTCAGTACGATCAGCCGTTCTGTGTCGATGGGCATATTCAAGTAGAGGTCAACGGCCAGGATCGCCGGATCGGGATTACCCGTGTCCATCTGGAAGAGGATACCGCACGCCTCCTCCATCATACTGGATATAGTCTGGTGGATATTAATCGTGCTGGTACACCGCTGATGGAGATTGTTAGCGAGCCAGACATGCGGGACCCGGAAGAAGCGCGTCTTTACATGCAAAAATTGCGGGAGATTCTTGTCTATCTTGGAGTTTCTTCTGGTCGGATGGAAGAGGGTAGCTTACGCTGTGATGCCAATATCTCGATCCGCCGTCGTGGAGACCAGAGGCTGGGAACCAAAGTTGAGATTAAAAACATGAACAGCTTTCGTTCGGTTCAGCGGGCCCTGGAGTTTGAGGCTCAGCGGCAGGCCGGGATGATGCGCAACGGTGAGGTCATCGTACAGGAGACGCGGGGTTGGGTCGAGAATCGTGGTGTTACCGTCTCGCAGCGCAGCAAAGAGCAGGCTCATGACTATCGCTACTTCCCGGAACCTGATCTGCCCCCGTTGATCATCAGCCGTGAGTGGGTAAAGGAGCTTCGAGAGCAGTTACCTGAGCTTCCAGCGGCCCGGCGTCAGCGTTACGCGGAAGTGCTGGGTCTCTCGAAACAGGATGCCAATACCCTGACCGAGGACAAAGCTCTGGGCGACTACTTTGAGCAGGTACTCCAGGCCTCTCCTAGAGGTGATCAGAAAGCTCAGTCGAAAACCATTAATAAGTGGTTGAGTGAGGTCGTGCGCCTGTTCAGAGCGAGTTCACAGTCGATAGAGAACCTATCTCTGAAGCCTCTGGCCCTGGTTAGTCTGATCAACCTGATTGATCAGGGGAGGATCAATGGTACGCAGGCCAAAGAGATATTGGAGGAGGCTTTCAGCACCGGTGAGATGCCTGAGGCGGTGGTTGAGCGCAAAGGGATTAAGCCGCCGATCAGCGATGCCGGTGAGCTGGATAGCATCATCGAGCAGGTGATCGCAGAGAACCCTAAAGTCGCGGCTGACTATCGCGCTGGAAAAACCAATGCCATCCAGGCGCTGGTTGGTCAGGTCATGAAAAAGACCCGAGGGCAGGCGAAAGCCAACGTTGTGTTACCTTTATTAAAGGCCAGGTTGGAAGCCTGATCTTTCACAGGTGGAAGCACCGGGCCGATAGTATAATCCTGGTTTTCGTGTTGGAACTGTAAGCAGAGAATTAGGACGGGATGAAGCACGCCGCTCCAAAGAAGGAAGACGTTTCATCCCTATTAAAGGAGATGCGGCCTTGCACGAAGAAGTGAAAGCTGCGAACATGAATCCCTATCTCATGGCGATCCAACAGTTCGATCAAGCGGCTGAAAAATTAGGTCTTTCGGAAGATATGCGTGAGATTCTTCGTAAGCCCAAAAGAGAGCTGGCGGTAAATTTTCCTGTACGGCTCGACAATGGAAGGATCAAAACCTTTACCGGTTATCGGGTGCAACATAATGTCACTCGTGGTCCCGCCAAAGGAGGCATCCGGTATAGTCCCTTGGTAACCATTGACGAAGTGCGGGCGCTGGCGATGTGGATGACCTGGAAATGTGCCGTGGTGGGCATCCCCTATGGTGGTGCGAAAGGTGGGGTCATCTGTGATCCCAAAACGATGTCTTCGCTAGAGCTAGAGCGCCTCACGCGTCGTTACGCCACCGAGATCTCTCTTATCATCGGTCCTCATAGCGATATTCCAGCCCCCGATGTCAACACCAACTCACAGGTCATGGCCTGGATCATGGATACCTACTCCATGCACGAGGGTTTCTCGATTCCCGCAGTCGTTACTGGCAAACCCCTCTCCATTGGTGGAAGCGAGGGTCGCAATGATGCCACCGCGACCGGTGTGCTTTTTGTCACTCGTAGCGCCGCTCGACGCTACGGATTGAAATTAAAAGAGGCCAGGATCAGCATTCAAGGATTTGGCAACGCTGGATCTATTGCGGCCCGCCTTTTCCAGAATGAAGGCTGTAAAATCGTCGCTGTCAGCGACACCCGTGGTGGCATGTATAACGAGAGTGGGCTGGACATTGGGACCCTCCTGCGTCATAAGCAAGAGTATGGGACGGTCTCAACCTTCAAAGGGGGGCAGACGGTCAGCGTCTCCAACGTACTGGAGCTGCCATGCGACATCTTAATACCTGCCGCCACCGAAGGGGTGATTACCAGCGAGAATGCACCTCGTATTCAAGCGCGGTTAATCGCTGAAGCCGCGAATGGTCCAACCACACCCGAGGCGGATCAGGTGCTTTTCCAGCGAGGTATCACAGTCGTTCCAGATATCCTGGCGAATGCCGGTGGCGTCACTGTGAGCTATTTTGAATGGGTGCAGGATCTTCAAAGCTTCTTCTGGGGAGTAGAAGAGATTACCCATCGATTAGAGATACTGATGAACCGGGCCTTTGATGCAGTTGCCGATAGAGCTGAACAGTCCCACTGTGATCTGCGATTAGCAGCGAACATGCTTGCCATCTCACGAGTCGCTGAGTCTACCCAAGTGCGTGGCATTTATCCATAAACCCAATTTTTGAGAGATGAAAAGGAGCCCGATCTCCACGTTCAAAGAAATCGGGCTCCTTTCGAGAAAAGA
Organism: uncultured Ktedonobacteraceae bacterium; assembly: GCA_964247295.1. Lineage (GTDB taxonomy): Bacteria > Chloroflexota > Ktedonobacteria > Ktedonobacterales > Ktedonobacteraceae > CAXTTV01. Next base: position 26,547 of record CAXTTV010000012.1, read on the forward strand.
GTATTAGAAACCGCGTTTGGGTTCGCGTTTGCCAGGGCGTTTGACCGCAGGCTTCGCAGGACGGACTGTGCGGGTCCCCCGTTTGCGTCCCCGGCCACCCCACTCGTCGTCCTCCTCCTCCTCTTCTTCGTCCTCCTCGCCTAGAAGCTCCTCATCCGCATCCTCACCCTCCTCATCCGCATCCTCATCCTCAAAGTCCTCGTCAGGCGTGGTTGTATCATCCACAGCCAGATCCAGATTACTCAAATCGTCACCATCCGCCAGATCGTCACCGTCGACCTCAGGTTCAATACTCTCGTCTTTTGATGAGGACGTTGTGTACGTATCGCTATAGCTCTCCGCAACATTGCTTCGGGGAGCGCGACGGATAGAAGGTACCTCGACCTCCGGCTCCGCGAGCTCACCATCCTCTGGTCGAGGCGCGCCAATCACTCGGCGGCCAGCCGCGACATCCAACCAGAATTGCGAGTAGTAATGTGGACGCTCTGAGTCTTTCTCGTTATCTTTTCGGGTCATGTACGTCGGCGCGATAATCCCTTGCCAGTTTGTATCACTAGTCTGGCAGGAGGGAGGAAACGCCGTCTCCTTTCTTCACTGGGAAGAGAGTCAGGATCGCTGCGGTTCCTGACTAACTATGTTCGCCGCCGCATCGGGTCTTCCTTCTATTGTACAAAAAGATAGAGCAAGCACCTTCAATTTAGAGGGCTGATATGATAAAAGAATAATCCCTGTTGCCATGATAAGAAGAAAGTGGATTGCTGTCAAGATAGCCATAACATATTCTCATAGCGCTTCTCGTGAGGCTTTAGCCTACGTCAAGCCCTCATGTGCATCAATTTTTTGAGTGCGGGTGTTTGACCACAAAAAATTAGCGCCCTATAATACAAAGAACGAGTATATGTTACCCTAACAAGAGTTAATTCTATATGTAACCCTTTACGCCCCCAGGAATCGTCTTATTCTCGGCGGAGACGGATTTTCTGGCGTCATTAGTCGCTTAGCGAAAGCAGCTCTGGGGCTGTTTTTTACAGATAAGCGGATAGCCTGTTACCATAGGCCATCCTTTGTATTGGAGGAAATCATTGGCGCGGATTCTCGATAGCATTGATAGTCCTGAAGATCTACGGAAGCTGAGCGTTGCGCAGATGCAGCAATTAGCCGGGGAGATTCGGCGCGAAATCATTGAAAAGGTTTCGGTCAAGGGGGGTCATCTTGCCCCCAATCTGGGAGTAGTAGAGCTTACGATGGCGCTACACTACGTTTTTGATACTCCCAAAGATCTGCTGGTCTGGGACATTGGACATCAAGCCTATGTGCATAAGCTTCTGACCGGTCGTCGAGATCGCTTTAACACCATTCGACAGTTCGGTGGCCTTTCTGGATATCTTCGCCGCGAGGAAAGTCCCTACGATGTCTTTGGTGCCAGTCACTCCAGCACTTCGATTTCTGCCGCTCTAGGTCTGGCTGCGGCGCGCGACCTGCAAAATCGCGATTTCAAGGTCGTGGCGATCATTGGTGATGGGGCATTAACCGCTGGAATGGCTCTGGAGGCGATTAACAACGCTGGTAGTCTCAAAAAGAATCTCATTATTGTGCTCAATGATAACGATAAATCCATCTCCGATAACGTTGGCGCGCTCAACACCTATCTGGGCAAAGCCCGGCAGCTTCAGACCGTTCCAAGCTACCAGCGGCTGAGAGATATGGCGAAGGGCTCGATTGAAAAATTGCCTGTTGTTGGAGATAAAGCTCGGGAGGCGGCGGGCCGGGCCGAAACCAGTTTCAAGCATTTTGTGTTGCACAGCAAGAGCGGCACGATTTTTGAAGAGCTTGGCCTGAAGTTTTTTGGGCCATTTGACGGGCATGATGTCGATCAATTACTGGACGTTTTTGAGAATATCAAGCAGATTGAGGGGCCGGTCATGGTCCAGGTGGTCACAAAAAAGGGCAAGGGGTTTTCCTTTGCCGAGAACGACTCCACCAAATGGCATGGTCCTGGTGCATATGATTACGAGACCGGAGAGATCAAGAAAAATCCAAATGATCCCCCAAGCTATACCGAAGTGTTTGCCAACACTCTGGTTCAGATCGCGGAGCAGGACCCGACCGTTGTCGGTATCACCGCCGCGATGTCTGAAGGCACCGGCCTGAAAAAGATGCATCAGCGTTTCCCCGAGCGCTACTTTGATGTAGGAATTGCTGAGCAGCATGCAGTCACTTTCGCGGCTGGAATGGCGGTGGAAGGGATTAAGCCTGTGGTCGCAATCTATTCCTCATTTATGCAACGCGCCTACGATCAGATGCTGCATGATGTTTGTATTCAAGGGCTGCATGTGGTTTTCGCGATGGATCGCGCGGGGATTGTTGGCGAGGACGGGCCGACGCAACACGGCGTCTTTGATATCGCCTTTACCCGCATCATTCCCAACATGTGTGTAATGGCCCCAAAAGACGAGAATGAACTGCGCCATATGCTTTACACCGCAGTCTCTATGGATGGTCCAGTCAGCCTGAGATATCCACGTGGTAAGGGGCAGGGAGTCTCTATGGACAGTGAGCTGCGGAGTCTAGAGATTGGCAAGGCTGAGCTCTTGAGCCCTGATACGCTAGAGGAAGCCCAGAAGGCTGATTGCGCGATTCTCGCGTTTGGAGCCGCAGTCGCGACCGCTGAGCTGGCCGCGAAAGAGCTCCTCGAAGAGGGTTTGAAGGTAGCTGTCGTCAATGCTCGCTGGGCTAAACCGCTCGACGAAGAGATGATTTTACGCCTGGCAAAAGGGACCGGCCATCTAGTGACTGTTGAGGATCATATGATCGCCGGTGGATTTGGTAGTGCTGTCATGGAGCTTTTGGAGGAGAAAGGGGTATCTCAAACCGGTATCCGGCTGGTTGGCTATCCCGATAAATTTATCGAGCATGGCTCTCCCTCCATTTTGAAAGAGTTGTATGGCCTGTCGTCTTTACATGTGAAAGACGCGGTTCATGATCTTCTTGGGCGCGATGCTCACAAAAAGCTGGCCCAGAAGATCCAGTAAACCGGTTAGAGTCAACACAAAAAGCGCGTAGGGTATCGGGTACACAGAGGCCGGGTACCCTATGTATGTGTAGGAAGATCGTGCAGGATTGCCCCATCCTTCATCGAAATAATCCTCTGGGCCTGCTGACCCACGGAAGAGTCATGCGTCACAATTACAAAGGTCTGATCATGCTCGCGATTGAATTGAAACAGGAGATCCAAGATTTCAACCGCCGTCTCGCTATCCAGATTGCCCGTGGGTTCATCGGCCCAGATAATCGCCGGATTATTGACCAGAGCGCGAGCCATGGTAACGCGCTGGCGCTGGCCGCCAGAAAGTTCGGCGGGACGGTGACGGGCGCGGTTACTGAGTCCCACGCGGTCCAGCATCTCTAAAGCACGTTGGCGCGCCAGGCGAGCGGAGACGCGTGAAACCAGCATCGGTAATTCAACGTTTTCAACCGCCGTCAGCATAGGCAGCAGATTAAAGTCTTGAAAGACAAAGCCCATATGTTTAGCCCGGTAGGCCGTGCGCTCCTGATCGCTAAGATCTCTCAAGCGATCCCCCTGAATAAAAATGTCGCCCCCATCTATAGTATCGAGTCCAGAGAGGCAGTTGAGCATCGTTGTTTTGCCACAGCCACTTGGTCCCATAATCGCCACAATCTCGCCACGAGCAATCTCCAGCGAGATATCGAAAAGGGCATCAACAACCAGATCGCCGCTTCGATAGGTTTTAGAGACATGTTGAGCCTGAATAATCGTCGGTTTCTGCATTCAAAGTCCTCGTAGGGCAGGTAAAAAAAATACACAACGACCTCTTCTATTCAATGCAAGAGATCGTTGTACTTATTGTATCATCAGAGGTCAGGTCCCCAGAAGTTTTCCCTGAGATGTCCTGGCCTGTCCATTTCCTGACCACGAGAAGAAACTACAAAGAGCTTGAGAGATAGATTGCCTCCGTTCGATTGCGGGCATGTAGCTTCTCAAAAATGTTCTGAACATGTTTGTGAACCGTCGACTCCGCAATCCTGAGCTCGTCCGCGATTTCCCGATTTTTGCGTCCTTTACGGATCAGATCCAGGATCTGAAGTTCGCGCGAAGTCAGTGGACGGGCCCGATTCTCGTCCTCCGAAGTTTCAGCGGGACTGGTTGTGAAACCAAATGGAGTAGGGGTTGAGGCCGAATAGGAAAACACCGAAGACACGCGCCGATCCCGGTTTCTATGTCCCTGAGGGGAGACGGTCAGAGTCCGCATATGTGCCAGCACCTTCGCGGCCAGTGTGCGGGGCATACAAAGCTCATCTCGAGTCGCGCGGCGGATCGAGAGTGCCAATGTTTCTGGCTCAATGTCTTTCGTAAGATATCCTGTAGCGCCTCTCTGGATCGCTTGAAAGGCATGTTGTTCATGGGGGGAGGCCGTTAAAATCACCACACGTGATTGTGGGGAGCTGGCTAGAACGCGTCCGGTCGCCTCAAATCCATCGCAGTCAGGCATATCCAGATCCATAAGCACAATATCGGGAAGTAGCTGGGCAGCTAGCGCCTCCGCCTCCAGCCCATTGGTCGCCTCCGCGACCACCTCCATATCTTCCTCTTTCTCAATAATCTCGCGGACAACCCGACGGATCAAGGCGTGGTCATCGACAATCAAAACTCTGATCATTTTTCCTTCTACTTCCACTTAAGCAACACCAGTCTACCCGAAAATGATAGATACCCATATATTTGATTTCAAGTACATTGTATACTTTACTGCCGATAACAAGAGGTAAGTGGTAGTAATGTACTACTTATACTTACTAGACGTATTTTAAACGGAATACGCCTAGATATGGATATCAGTGGTACTATAGTTCAAATTCAAGTGGTAAAAAATAGGCAGAAGTAGTGAGAGTGTCTTTTAAAAAAGTTTCGCGCGCTAACAGAGAGCGAGGGACTCAGGAGAATGGGAACGCTGGTGAAAGAGGCAGGGTGCAGTTCATTTTTTTGCAGTGGCAGAAATAAAAGGCTCCTTCAAGCGGTGGACGGTGGAGCCGTCCTACGACGGCTGCGGCGGCCCGTCCTACGCCACGTGAACGAGTTTTCTGCTTACCAACAGACTCCGCAAACATCTGGACTGCACCCCTGGCGGGGGCGGGGTGTCCCCGCTCATCTCCTTCCCCTCTTTCCCGCCGCCGAAGGCGGCTAAAAAGAGAATGAAATAGCCCTGCAGAGAGGCACAATTTCTTGCTTCTTATGAGGTGCTGTGTTATACTTTCTCGCTAGTAGAGGACCAATTCTACCGTCACGTGTGTAGATACACACAGAACAAAGAACACACGCTCTCCGATCAACGAACCCTGGTAACCCCCTCGCACCATCGTAGCTGGTCAGATAGGGAACATGTCCTGGGGGCCTTAAGACGTTGGCTAGAGGAGAGCGGCGGAACCATAAGGGAGGAATCCGTTTTTGGCGAATATCATTTCGATGAAGCAGCTTTTAGAGGCTGGTGTGCACTTTGGTCACCAGACCCGCCGTTGGAACCCGAAGATGCAGCAGTTCATTTTCATGGACCGCAATGGCATCCATATCATTGATCTTCAGCAGACCGTTACCCGCTTGAACGACGCCTACAAGTTTATTGAGCAATTAGCGGCTTCCGGTGGGACTATCTTATTCGTTGGCACCAAAAAGCAGGCTCAGGAAGCGGTAGCGGAAGAGGCCAAACGCTGTGGAATGTACTATGTGAATCAGCGCTGGCTTGGTGGTATGTTGACCAACTTCAAGACCATTCAGTCGCGTATCAAATATCTGCGTGAGCTTGAAGCCCGTCGAGATCGCGGCGATTTTGAGCGTTTGCCGAAAAAAGAAGTGCAGCATCTCCAGGACGACATGAATCGTCTGGAGCGTATTCTGGGCGGTATTAAAGATATGCGTCAGCTTCCAAGTGCTGTATTCATAATTGATACCCGCAAAGAGCGCACAGCGGTTCTTGAGGCTCGCCGCCTGGAGATTCCTGTGATTGCTCTAGCCGATACAAACTGTGATCCAGATGAGATGGACTATCCGATCCCCGCGAACGATGATGCGATTCGTGCTGTTCGCCTGTTGTGCTCTAAGATCGCCGATGCTGTGATCGAAGGTCGTCGTGAGTTGGAGGCTCAGCAGAAGGATAGTGACGAGCCTAGTGCTGAAGAGTCTGTAACTGCCACTCCTGTTCCAACAGCAGAGGCAGACCCGGCAGCTTCTGAGGAGGTTCCAGCGGCTTCGGTTGTTGAGACACCTGAGACAGTTTCAGTGGCTTCTGAGGAGGCCCCAGCGGCTCCTGTTCCAACAGCAGAGGCAGCCCCGGTGGTTTCTGAAAAGGCTTCAGCGACTCCAGTTGTTGAAACTCCTGAGGTAGTCTCGACGGCTTCTGAGGAGGCCCCAGCGGCTCCTGCTTCAACAGCAGAGGAAGTTCCGGCGGTTTCTGAAGAGGCTCCAGCCCCAGTTGAGGTCCCGGCTACTGAGACAGCAACCGCGAGTGAGAAACCTGCGACCGCACTGGTAGCAGAGGAAGCGCACTAAGTAAACAACAACTGAAGGCGGGGGGCAAGAGGCATAATGAGACCTCCTGCCTCCCGCTTTCTCCTGTGCTAAAAATCAATATGCGAAACGGATGCTGACTGATCCATATACTGCGAGCAGGAGGGCGGTAGTCCTCTTGACAGGGGTCTGGGACTGTGCCCCAAGATCTCTCTCCTTTGGAGGAGGGATACATAACGAAGTATATTTGTCAAGCACACGAGGCGCACTTTAAGAGGACAGAGGGGATTGTACTCTATTTTCCTACTCTGTATTATACATTTGTGACATTGAGGAGACCTGTCAATCATGAATTACACTGCTGCTGACGTTAAAAAACTGCGTGATGAGACTGGCGCAACCTTCGCGGATTGTAAAACAGCGCTGAACGACTCCAACTCCTGGGATGGAGCGGTAAAGTTCCTTGAGGCAAGATCACAGCGTAAGGCTGACAAGATGGCGTCGGCTGATCGCGAGACCAAGCAGGGTGGTGTGTTCGCGTATGTTCACCACAACAACAGTCTGGGCGTTCTGATTGAGTTGAATTGTAGCACCGACTTCGTCGCGCGTAGCGAGTCTTTTCGTCAGCTTGCCAATGATCTCTCAATGCAGATTGCTGGTACGAACCCGAAATATGTTGCGTTGGAGGATGTCCCTGAGGACATTATATCCGCAGCGCGCGAGTCGATCTTACAGGACCCCTCAATGGCTCGTGTTCCCGAAGCCAAACGTGACGAAGTTCTCAAAGGAAAGCTAAACCGTGTCTTGTCTGAACAGGAGCGGGTGCTGATGGCGCAGCCCTTTGTGAAAGACGAGTCGATTACTGTAAATGATCTTGTGCGTAAGGTTATCGCTGAGACTGGTGAGAACATTGTCCTGCGGCGTTTCAGCCGTTTCGAGTTGGGCAAGTAATCATCTGTAAAGCGTATTCGGGACCGGAGAGCCGGTCCCGAATGTTTCTACGCATGGGAGAGTACAGAATATGGCTCAACAGGCTTCATCCCTCGCGTATCAGCGCATTCTCCTGAAGTTAAGTGGAGAGGCGTTGGGACACCGGCAAGGGTTTGGGATTGACGCGGAGATTGTGCGACGGTTGGCTCAGGAGGTCAAGCGGGTACGTGATCTGGGTATTGATATCGCGATGGTGGTTGGCGGGGGCAATATCTGGCGTGGTGGTGATGCTGCCGCGACAGGCATGGACCGCGCGACCGCCGACTATATGGGAATGCTGGCGACCGTGATGAACGCGCTGGCGATGCAGGATGCAATGGAGAAGATCGGCATGGTAACGCGGGTTCAGACCGCGATTGAAATGCCACCGATCGCCGAGCCCTTCATCCGTCGTCGCGCAGAACGCCATCTAGAAAAAGGGCGGGTTGTAATTCTCGCCGCCGGCAGTGGCAATCCCTTCTTTACAACTGATACCGCAGCGGCTTTGCGAGGGGTCGAGTTAAATGCTCAGGTCCTACTTAAAGCGACCAAAGTTGATGGTGTGTATGATGATGATCCCATGCGTAATGCGAACGCGCGTAAGTTCGAGGAATTGAGCTATATGCGTGCCTTGACAATGGGGCTCAAAGTTATGGACAGTACCGCATTGTCACTCTGTAAGGATAATAATCTTCCAATTATCGTCTTTGACCTTAATCAGGAGGGGGCTCTAGAGGCCATTGTCCGGGGTGAAAAACGTGGTACACTGATACATGACGTTGACGACCAAATTAAGAATGGCCGTTAGAAAGGGTGCATTACTATGGGTGAAGACATTTTTACAGATGCTGAGCGTCGCATGCAGAAGGCCGTTGAGGCCCTGCGCCACGATGTCTCTTCTATTCGTACAGGGCGGGCAAGTGCCGCTCTCATCGATCGTATCCAGGTTGACTATTATGGGACACCGACACCGGTGAACCAGGTCGCGACTATTTCCGTACCAGAGGCCCGGCAGTTACTGATCCAGCCGTGGGATAAAAGCCTGATCTCTGATATTGAGAAGGCGATCCAGAAATCGGACCTGGGGATCAATCCTAATAACGACGGTCAGGTGATCCGGCTCAATATTCCGCCATTGAATGAAGAGCGCCGCCGCGATATGGTCAAGACGCTACACAAAAAACTGGACGAGCATAAAGTCGCGGTTCGCAATATTCGGCGTGATGCTCAAGATAAACTTCGTGATCGAGAAAAGAAAAAAGAAATTTCCGAGGACGAGCTGAAGCGTAGCTCTGATCGGCTACAGAAGCTCACCGACCGGTTCGTTGATGAGATGGACAAGGTTGGTAAAACCAAGGAACAGGAGATTCTGGAGGTCTAACTTTGACCAAGATTTCAGATCTCTTTTCCCAGCAGGGAAAAGGGAATGCGCAGCCACAATCAAAGAATATCGGGCAGAATAGCGTTCGTCCCCGCCATATCGCGATTATCATGGATGGCAATGGTCGCTGGGCAACTAAACGGCACTTACCACGCTTCGCCGGCCATTCCGCTGGTGTTTCTGCCCTGCGCCGCATCGTTGAGATCGCCAAAGACGAGGGGATCGAGATGCTCAGCGTGTATGCGTTCTCTACCGAGAATTGGAGCCGTCCTCGCGCTGAGGTTGAGCATCTGATGCGTCTCTTCTGGGAGACGATCCGCTCCGATGTGCATCGGTTACATAAAGAAGGGGTGCGGCTGCGCCATCTTGGTCGAAGTGGGGATCTTTCTCCCGAAATCCAGAAGGCGATACGGGAGTCAGCCGATCTGACAAAGGAAAATACTCGTATCGCTGTGAATGTTTGCTTTAATTATGGCGGTAGGGCTGAACTGGTTGATGCCGTTCGGCAGATTGTCGCCAACGGCGTCGCTCCTGAACATATCACGGAAGAGCTCATCGGCTCACATCTTTACTCGCGCGATCTGCCCGATCCCGATCTGGTGATCCGCACAGGTGGTGAGATGCGTATAAGCAACTTCCTTTTATGGCAATCCGCCTATAGCGAATTCTATCCAACTCCGATCTTATGGCCCGACTTTGGCTATAATGAGTTCATGGAGGCGATAGAAAGCTATAGCCAGCGTCAGCGACGCTTCGGTCGTGTCATGGAACCTCCCGCCTCTGTCGCACAGGGAGAATAGCCGCGTGCAAGGCGCAACACAACAAAATACTCAACCAGATCCCTCGGGACAGACCAACGGAGCTTCCCCACGCGCCGGGAGCTCCGTTGGTCAAAGGCTGCTTACGGCATTTATCGCTATTCCAGTGGTCCTGCTTTTTGTCTGGTTTGGCGGCTGGCTAGCCTTTGTCGCTATCGCAATTGTGGTTCTTTTAGGAACCAATGAGCTTCACAGCATGATGGTGCATTCCGGCCATCGCCCCCTTATTGGCGTCAGTCTGGGTCTGAGCCTGCTTTTCCTGATTGCTGCGATGTTTCCTCAGCATCGCCTGCTGATCCTTGAGATAGGGCTTGGAGCTGCACTGCTCGTTTCTTTCCCATTGCTTTTTCGGCGGAAGCAGCTTGAGGGAGCACTTGTGGATTGGTCTTTATCTGTTGCTTTCTCTTTGTATCTGGGCTGGCCGATGAGCTTTTTTTTGCTTTTGCGAGGCTATCAATTTGGCTGGCCTTTGGGTCGTGGGGTCTGGTGGTTGCTGATTGTGTTGTTGTGCGTCTGGGCCAATGACTCGGCGGCCTTTTTTGCTGGTCGCTTCTGGGGACGGCATAAACTTTCTCCCCTGATCAGTCCAGGCAAGACCTGGGAGGGGATGTTCGGGGGGCTGGCCTTTACAGTTGTCGCTACGATTATTACGACGCTGCCTCTGGAAGTTCCCTGGTATCTCGCGATTGGTCTGGGGTTGGCGATTGGTCTGGCTGCGGTTTTTGGAGATCTGGCGGAGTCGTTGATGAAACGGCAGATGCATGTTAAGGATAGTGGCCAACTGATGCCGGGTCATGGTGGGATGTTGGATAGGATCGATAGCCTGTTGTTTGCGGTTGTCGTTGTCTACATTTTTGCCTTATTCTATGGTCTGTAGGAGTCGCGGAGCTCTGCCACCAAACTTTTAGCTCTCCTCCTCAGCTCGTGCTATAATAAAATAAGTATAGATGCGAATGATTCGTTTGCATTGCATTTGGGGCCGGGCTCTATTCGGCTCCGTCTGGATAAAGTATGACCAGATTACCGAAACGTATTGCTTTGCTTGGGAGTACTGGCTCGATTGGGCAGCAGACGCTGGATGTGGTGCGCCACTTTCCCGAGCACTTTCAAATAGTGTCCCTGGCCGCCCGCAGTAACGTAAAGCTTCTTGCTCAGCAGGTGCAAGAATTTCACCCCTCGCTCGTGGCTTGTTATGAGGATACTCCACAGACGCGAGCTGCCAAAACCTCTTTACCCAACCTGGCGTTTGGTCCCGAAGGGCTGATGCAAGTGGCAACTCACGCACCGGCTGATATCCTGGTGGCCGCGACTTCGGGGCTTCAGGCTTTAGAGCCCACGCTGGCTGCGATCTCCGCTGGTAAAACCATCGCGCTCGCTAATAAAGAGACGCTTGTAATGGCCGGCCATCTTGTTATGAAGGCTGCGGCCAGGGCGAATGTCTCCATCTTTCCTGTAGATAGCGAGCATAGTGCGATCTGGCAATGCCTGCGGGGTGAGCACCTCTCCGAGGTTCACCGCCTGCTATTAACGGCTTCAGGAGGACCTTTTCGGAAGGCGACGCTGGAGCAGATACAGAACGTCACGGTTGAACAAGCCCTGGCACACCCCACCTGGAAAATGGGATCTAAAATCACGATAGACTCATCCACGCTGATGAATAAAGGGTTAGAGGTATTAGAGGCCCACTGGCTGTTTGCTATTCCCTATGAGCAGATCGACGTAGTGGTGCAGCCTGAGAGCATTATTCACTCAATGGTAGAGTTTGTGGATGGATCGGTGAAGATGCAAGCCAGTCGGCCAAGTATGCATCTACCGATCCAGGATGCTTTAAGCTATCCCGAGCGTTTAAACAATCAAGGGACTGGCCTGGTTCGTGATCTCTCCTGGCCCGATCTCGCTAAAATCACGTTTGAAGCGTTAGATATTGAGCGTTTTCCTTGTTTCAGATTGGCGTTGGAGGCTGGGAAACGTGGAGATAGCTATCCTTCAGTTCTGGTAGGAGCAGATGAGGAGGCGGTAGCCCTGTTTCTAGATGGAAAAATTGGCTTTATGGAGATTGGGCGGTTGATCGAGGCTGTGCTGGAGCGCCATAGGGTGATCGTGCATCCCGATGTCCGCCAGATTTTGTCCACCTGCGACTGGGCGCGTCAAACGACGCGTGAGCTGGCAGTGAATTCAACTTTTTAGTGCCGCCGCTTCGATAAAAGACAAAGAAAGGAAGGCGGTGCATCATACCAGAAGGTAGTCTGGTAAAGACGTTTGCACCGTAAAAGCATCTATATGAATAACTGGTACTTGCTAGCCGCTATTCCTGTGTTCGGGCTACTTGTATTTGTGCATGAGTTCGGGCACTTTATTACGGCCAAGTGGGCTGGGATGCGGGTGGAGGAGTTTAGCCTTGGTTTTCCACCCCGTCTTTTCGGTGTTCGCCGGCGGGTAAGTGGTGGCTGGGAGGTGGTCTGGTTTAGCGGGAAGAAGAACGAAGATCAAGAATTTGACCCGAACGGTAGCCAGAGTCCTCTGTTGGGTACCAGTGGTGGTGGAAGTATCTCGAAAGATGCCGATGACCACACATTGTATTCGCTGAGTCTGCTTCCAATTGGTGGTTTTGTGCGTATGACTGGTGAGATGGGCGAGACGGACGATGAGCAGGGGCATTATGATCCCAAAAGTTTTGCCTCTAAATCGGCTGGTTGGCGTGTAACGGTGCTCTCGGCTGGCGTTATCATGAATTTGATTATGGCCTGTCTCCTTTTTACGATCTCATATAGCCTGGGCGAGCCAGTCCGGCCAGCGGTGGTTTCGCAGGTCGAGGCAGGTTCACCGGCTGCTTTGGCCGGTCTGAAAGCCAGCGACAAAGTAATTTCGGTGAATGGGCAGGCCATCAAATCTTTTACAGAGATGCAGATGCTTGTGAACCAGGAGGTTAGTCGGAATACCAGTAAGCAAACGGTGCCAGTGACAATGCAGATTTTGCATCAGGGCCAGAGCCAGCCGCAGACCACAGTTGTGCAGGCACGGGTGCATCCACCACAGGGCAAAGGGCCACTGGGTGTAACGGCGACCAGCCAGGTTGTCTACAATAAATATCCACTCTGGCAGGCCCCACTAAAAGGACTCCAGTATACCTTTGAGACAACACGCGACTTTATTCAAAGTCTGGTGCAGATGGTCACAGGACAGATCCAGCCTCAGCTTGCTGGACCGGTGGGAATTGTTAAGGTCACGGGCGAAGTGGCCCAGACCGTACCAACGATTGGCTGGTTCCCGATTCTTAATCTGACCGGGTTGCTTAGCCTGAACCTGGCGATTGTGAACATTCTACCGTTCCCCGCTTTAGATGGTGGGCGCATCTTCTTAATATTGATTGAGCTTTTACGTGGTGGCAAGCGCCTGAAACCGGAGCAGGAAGGGGTTATCAACCTTGTTGGTATGGCCTTGCTGCTCACGCTAATGGTTGTGATCACCACTAGCGATATAATGCATTGGGGTCAGTAGACCTCAATGTGCAAGCTTACCAAAGCAAATGGAGTAGTAGTATCATGCGACGTAAAACCCGGCAGATTCATGTCGGCGATCTAGCAATTGGCGGCGATGCACCGATCGCGGTGCAGTCGATGTGTACAACGTATACACGTGACGTGGAGAAAACGGTAGCGCAGATCCACCGCCTGGAAGATGTTGGCTGCGAACTTGTCCGCGTGGCTGTGCCAGAGGAAGAGGATGCCCTCGCGATCCGCGAGATTAAAAAGCAGATCTATATCCCGTTGGTTGCCGATATTCATTATAAACACTCGCTCGCTTTAGACTCGATTCGTCAGGGAGTCGATTGTGTGCGTATTAATCCAGGCAACCTGATTAATGGGCGGCAGTCGTTGGAAGAGATCGTCACCGCTTGTAAGGAGCACGGTGTCTCGATGCGGATCGGGGTGAACTCCGGCTCCATCGATGCCCTGGACAAGATGGCGCAGATGCAGCGTGTTCAGGTCCGCTTGCGCGACGATGGCACCCTGGAGCGTTCCGATCCAGTAGAGGCGCGACGGCTTGAGCGTCAGAAGCTTGCTGAGCGGATGGTTGATAAGGCCCTGGAATATATTAGCTGGTGCGAGGAAATGGACTTTCACGAGATCAAGGTCTCGCTGAAGTCCTCGACTCCCTTGACCGCTGTTGAAGCCTACAAGCTTTTCTCAGAGCGCTCGGATTATCCTTTGCACCTGGGGATTACAGAGGCTGGGACCCTGGTCACCGGAGCGGTAAAATCCGCAGTCGGTCTTGGTTTGCTGCTGGCTCAAGGCATTGGTGATACCATGCGCGTCAGCTTGAGTGCCGAGCCCGAGGAAGAGATCCCCGTCGCCTACGAAATTCTGCGTTCGTTAGATCTGCGTAACCGGGGCGTCACCTTTGTCTCCTGTCCCTCCTGTGGTCGGGTAGAGATTGACGTGGTTGAGGTTGCCAACGAAGTGGAGAAGCGCCTGTCAAAGGTTCAGACTCCTATCCATGTGGCGGTTATGGGCTGTGTTGTTAATGGACCGGGCGAGTCGCGCGACGCCGATGTTGGTCTGGCTGGTGGCAAGGGGCGTGGAATCATTTTCCGTAAGGGTGAGGTGATCCGCACTGTACCGGAAGATGAGTTCCTGGATGCCGTGCTCAAAGAGGTGGCTTCTCTCTTACCTGAGAAGGAAGCAAAGCTTGTCTATCCGGAGGGTGGGATCAAGAAGGGCGTTATTGGTGCTCATCGAACTCGCGTTGAGGGTGTGATGCTTTAATTTCTGAGCTTATTAATCACTCTGGGCTTATTGTTCACTCCGATCTTTTATGATCGGAGTGAATTTTTTGGGAAAAATTGCGCGAAATAAGTCTAAAAATTGGGAACCTTTTGGGAATCGGCAGCGTCTATCTTTCACGATGGTAAAATCTAAGGGAATGAGAGAAGAGAAGCATGTTAAGGATGGAAAGAGAGTTTTCAGAAAGCACAAAAAAGCGACCTCTTAAGAGGCCGCTGTGTGATGGACGATACAGAACTCGAATCTGTGACCTCCACGATGTCAACGTGGCGCTCTAACCAACTGAGCTAATCGCCCTCAAGAACGAAATAATGATAGCACTGCTTTAGCGAATTGTCAAGTGCCTGGATTGGCATCCAGATTGGGCTAAAAATGTATAGATGTAGATTTATCTTTTTAGGTAAATAATCATAGCGCGTTCGTAATAATATTTGGCTCCTGTCTTTATACTAAAGACAAATAGTAACATTCCTTTAGTGATGTACTTGCGACTACAGGAGTGAGATGCTATACTCGTTTGCAGAACCATTTCTGCATTATCTACCAAAAAACAGGCTTGATAGTTTTTTAAGTATCTTATATCAGGAAGGAGTATATTTCCGCAATGCCTCCTTCGTTTCGTAATGTGATGCTTCCCATGTTAAAAAGATCCGTCAGATCTTACTTTCTGTTCTTTTCGCTGCTCTGTTTGCTGTGCCTGGAACTGGTGCCATCGATCGCAGTGCCGGCTCAAGCAAATATGATTCAGTCTGTCCGTTATACGCAGCGAACGACGCAGACCGCGAATTATAGTTGTAACGATACGCATTTTTCTCCTGATGGCAATCCATTTCCAATCTGTCCGGGACCATTTCCCACCGGGGGTAACTGCGTCTGGTGGGCCTGGGAGCAGTGGCACCAGCTTGGGTATAATCTGCCCTTAAACTGGGGGAATGCCGCCGACTGGATTGTGGATGCCGAGCGTGCTGGTTTGCCGATGGGAACAACGCCTCACGTCGGTTCCATTCTTGTCATGCCCCGGAATGATGGAGTCTGGGCCGGCGGGTTCGGCCATGTGGCTTTTGTTACCTGGGTTGGTGCCGATGGCGATACATTTAATGTAACCTATCAGAACTACGGTGATCCCACTCAGATGTATGTTGGAACGGGTTATCATCTCTCTGAGATCAATCAGCCTCAGGCACAGGCCGGTCAGACGCGTTTCATCTACTTTCCACGTCAGATCGATCCCAAATTATTTGCGAAGCTTCCCGGAATTAATGGCTCAGATACCTCGGGTTTAGGGCAGCAGCAGGGATCGGCAGTCACACAATCGTCCGCGAGCAAATCTCAAGGAGCGGTTCAGAACTCCCTGGCAACCTCTCGGGTCGCGCTTGGTTTACCGTTAAACTCCTCGGAGCAGGAGTTTAATGTCGATTTTAGCGGTAGTGGCTTCAGCGATCTACTGCTTTATAACAGAGGGCTGGGCCGACTTCAAGTGCTCCACTGGCAGAATAAGGATCGTCAGGATAAGCCAACGATGCCGCGATCCACCGAAGACGAGCTTGGTTTGAATAGCCATGCCTCTTCAACCATTAGTCTGTCAGATAGTACAACCGGGGCCGACGGTTGGGGATCATCGCAGGATATTCATATTGGCGATTTCTCGGGCGAGGGCAAATCACAGATTCTGCTCTACAATCGGGATAACGGACAGGTGCAGTTATTAAGCCTGACCTCTGATCTGCGGATCGAGAAGCATGTAGTGCTATCGGGTTGGGGAGCTGGTTGGGAGCTGTATGTTGGCAAATTTGACGGAAAGCGGACGGGTCTTTTCATGTACAACCGTTTCGCGAACCCTGATCAGATGAATACGACTACGCCGGCCCCACCTGCGGACCAGACACTAGATTCAACTACAGGTACAGTCACCTCAAATCCGGTACCGGTGGACATTCAACCGATACCAACGAAGATGCCGGTAAAGCAACCGACGCCAAGTCCGCAGCCGAAAACCCAACCAACGCCAACGCCAGTGCCTACGAAGGATCCGACGCCAACGCCGAAGCCGCCAACGGCAACGACGACGCCTACAGAGACGAAACCTGTGGAGACGGTGACCAGTCAACCAACGGTGACACTTGTACCTTTCAAGACACCGACAGCGGCCTCGAAGAGCAAGGGCGATATTCTTTCAATACTGCACTCGCTCCTACCGTTCGTGAATAGTCCTGATCCAACGAATCCGGGAACTGGTCAGAGCGATCTCAGCGGTACCACTCCTTCTACTGCCGAAAAGCAGGGGCGTTCCGCCAATATTCAAGTGCTCAACTTTGGCAAAGATCTTCAGGTAGATCATTTTCAACAGTACACGCTTTGGCATAACTCCTGGGAGGTCTATGTCGCGCCCTTCGCGAAAGCTGGTCAGGATGGCCTTTTCATCTATGATCGAACCACCGGTGAGGGTCGGATCATGAATGTGCAGGCTGATATGCAACTAGCTAATGAGCAGGTGATCCACAATCTCACAGGAAACTGGGAGGTGCATAGCGGCGATTTCATCGGCACCGGTCGTTCGCAGCTCTTAATGTACGATCCCAGCAGTGGTGACGCTCAAGTGCTTTCCTTCAAAGACAATCTGGCTTTGGATAAGCAGCAAAAATACTCAAACTGGGGTACCAATCAGTTGCTCTACTCCGGCCACTTTGGCTCTAAGCAGATGAGCGTGATGCTGTACGATCCCCAGGCTGCGAAAAGCACCTTTATCGGACTGGACCCCTCACTGGCACAGTCCAAACAGTTTACGACTCAAAGCTGGGATCAGAACTGGCAGGTTCTTATTGGTTCGTTTGTGGATCGCTCTAAATGTCTGGCGACCAGTAGCTGTGAGGGTGGCGATGACATTCTAGTATTGAATCGTCAGACCGGCGCAATCCAGCAATATGCTTTCTCGTTTGGACAGCCGATCTCGGTTCTGGATAATCGTTCACAGCCGTATGTGCGCGATGGAGTAGGAAATAGTCAGCGAGTGGATTCGATCGAGACCACCTCGTTTACACTTCTGTCAACCTTCCAGACCAGTATTCATAATGAAGAGCTCTACTAAGCGCGGCAGAACATGATACAATACGTCCATGCGACATATTTATCTTATTGGTCTGTCGGGTAGCGGCAAAAGTTCAATAGGCAGAGCCCTGGCAAACCGCCTGGGCCTGCCTTTTTTTGACTGCGATACCCTAATTGAGGAGGCCAGCGGCGAGCGTATCTCGACGCTTTTCGCACTCCATGGTGAAAATGCTTTTCGTGATTATGAGACGCGCGTTCTCGCGAAACTAAGCGAGCGAGAGCAGAGTGCGGTAATCGCGACAGGAGGCGGAATTGTTGTTCGCCCGGAGAATCGGCGTTTGATCGCAGCTTCAGGAGTCCGCATTTTTCTAGAGGTGGAGCCGACAATCGCGCTCGAGCGTCTGCGCGAGCAAGTGAGTACCGCTTATACTAATGGTGTCTCTCCTGAGGTTCGTCCTCTGGTCGCGGGCCCCAACGCTTTAGAGCGTCTGCGGCAGTTGTTTGAGGAGCGACAGACTTTCTATCGTGAGGCAGAGATGCGCATTCAAACGGTTGATCTGCCACCAGAAAAGGTTGTTCGGGCCTGTGTTGCGGCATTAGTTTCCTCTGGCTACATAAAGGCAGATCCCTCGATTATCCGTCATGTGAGGGTTGGTAAGGGTTATGATGCGATAGTCGATTGGGGGGGGCTGGGACGGCTGCCGACATATCTTAAAAACCTTGGTCTGCCCACGCGCCTCTTTATTATCAGCGATAGTCGAGTAGGCGAGCTATATGGTCCATCTCTGGTTCGCAATCTTCAGCAGGCTGGCTTTGAGCCTCTTTTTTATGCTGTTCCCTCAGGCGAGAGCAGCAAATCCTTTGAGCAATTGCAGGCGCTTTATGGCTGGTTGCTAGAGAACCGGGCTGAGCGGCAAGAGGCCGTTATTGCTCTGGGTGGTGGGGTCGTCGGTGATCTGGTCGGCTTTGTTGCCGCGACCTATCTACGGGGCGTGCCGCTGGTACAGATTCCCACGTCCTTATTAGCTCAGGTTGACTCCTCGATTGGTGGGAAGACTGGTATTAATCATCCGCGAGGCAAGAACCTGATCGGCGCTTTCTATCATCCCCGGCTGGTTCTAGCGGACCCGGCAACCCTTCTAACCTTGCCGGAACGCGAGCGGACCGAGGGGTGGGCAGAAGTCGTAAAGTATGGTATGATACTGGACGCTAATCTCTTTGGGCAGTTGGAGGAAACGGCTGCGGAACTACGAACTTTCACCCCTCCATCTGCCGCCTTACTTTGCAGGCTGGTTGCCAGATGTATCGCCTTAAAAGCCGAAGTGGTTGAAGAAGACGAGCAGGAGCGAGGGAGGCGTACTATCCTCAATTACGGTCACACAGTCGGGCATGCGCTGGAGAATGTCGCGGGTTATGGTGAGTGGTTGCATGGCGAGGCCGTCTCTCTGGGAATGGTTGTCGCCGCCCAGCTAGCTTTGCGAGCGGGACTTTGCGATAACGATCTGGTAGAGCGCCAGAACCGGTTGTTAGAAGCCCTGGGTCTGCCAATCCACTATCAAGGGAATGTCAAAGCGCGGGATATTCTGGACGCCACGCGACTGGATAAAAAGGTTGCGGACCGACGTGTTCGCTGGGTGATGCCGGAGAGAATTGGGAGTGTGACCGTGACACCTCTACCAGATGAGCTGATACAAACCGTCGTTACAGCATTTTTTGCTGAAAAGCAGAGGCAATAATGCGATGTTGAAGATTCTGGTGTTGAACGGGCCTAATCTAAACACACTTGGGACTCGTGAGCCGGCCATCTATGGCACCATGACTCTTGCTCAGATCAATGAGCGTTTGCGCCTTCGGGCGGAGGCAATGGGAGCCGAAATCCACGCCTTCCAATCCAATTATGAAGGTGGCCTCATTGACTTTCTTCAGCAGCATGCCAGTGATGCCGATGGGGTGATCGTTAATCCCGGTGCGTTTACCCACTACTCTATTGCTCTGCGCGACGCTCTCGCCTCCATTGCCGCTCCGGTTATCGAAGTGCATCTCAGCAATATTTATGCACGAGAGTCGTTTCGGCACCATTCGGTTATCGCCGCTGTGAGCCGGGGGCATGTTGTAGGACTGGGCTGGCGAGGCTACCAACTGGCGTTGGAAGCGTTGATCGAGCTCCTTTCCGAAGAGAAGAAAGAGGGAAATGCATGAGTCAAGAAGCGGTACAGGCCGTGCGTGATTGGATGAGGCAGCAGGAACTGGATGCCTTTATGGTGACCCAACTTCAGAACCGCACCTATCTTAGCGGCTGGTTTAATGAAGATAATGAGGGGTCCGGCTTTCTCCTGATTGGTCAGGATCAGCAGATGCTTCTGACTCATTCGCTGTATCAGGAGGTGGCTCAGAAGGAGGCTCCTGACTGGGAGCTTGTGCTGATGCAACGGCAGGGGGTTCCGCCCCAGGTTGTGTCTCTGGCCCAGCAGCATAGCTGGAAAACGATTGGTTTTGAGTCCGAGGCTATCAGCTTCGCGGAGTACGAACGTTTCCATCAGGCTGGTGAAGGCGTGTTCACTCTGCGGCCCTATGAGCAGAGCGTGATTGAGGATCTCCGGGTCGTCAAACAGCCATATGAAATCGAGCTGTTAAAGCGAGCTGTCGAGATCACTGACAGGACATTTACACATATTTGTGAGTGGATACAGCCTGGAATGAGCGAGCGTGAGGTAGCCCTGGAGATCTCCAATACCTTCTCTTCTCTTGGGGCCGATGGTCTGGCCTTTGACTCCATTGTGGCTTCAGGTCCGAATGGTTCGATGCCTCACCATCATCCAGGCGAGCGCGAAATTGGGCGCGGCGAGTTAATTACCATTGATATGGGAGCGCGCTATCATGGGTATTGCGCGGACATGACCCGGACTATCTGTCTGGGTGAGCCGGCTGAGCCCAGAATGCGTGAGTATTATGATCTGGTGCTCAGGGCTATGAAAACCTGTGAGGCGGGCATCCATGCGGGCATTTCTGGCCGTGACGCCGATGCTCTGGCTCGTCAGGTGCTGACCGAGGCTGGTCTGGCCGAATATTTTGTGCATTCGACCGGTCATGGTATGGGTCTTCAGATCCATGAGAAGCCAAATCTTTCGAACCGTTCTCCAGAAGAGATGGTATTGCCGGCAAATGCTGTCGTGACAATTGAGCCAGGCGTTTATATCCCCGACTGGAGCGGTCTGCGTATTGAGGATTGTGGAGTGGTGGGGGAGCATGGTTTACAGGTATTAACGCAATCGCCGACCGAACTGGTTATTCAAAAATAAAGGAGACTTTTTGTGATATCCACAGGTGATCTTAAAAAAGGTGTTGTGATTGAGGCTGAGGGTCAGTTGTGTAGTGTTCTAGATTGGCAGCATGTGAAGATGGGGCGCGGCGGTGCGATCGTGCGTATGAAGATGCGCAACCTGAGAAGTGGAGCCACCTTTGAGCGTACCTATGATGCCGGTGAAAAATTTCGCCGCGTCTATTTAGATCGCGCGACCACGACCTACCAGTATCAGGATGGCGATCAGTATCACTTCATGAATACCAGCACCTATGATGATATTGTGCTAACAAGCGAGCAACTGGGTGACGCCAAAAACTATCTTATAGATAATCTGGAGCTGGATATCGTCTCCCATGAGGATGAGCCCATTTCCGTGGATTTGCCGGAGAAGCTGGTGCTGCGCGTGACTTATACTGAGCCTGGATACAAGGGAGATACCGCGACTGGTGGCAACAAACCAGCCACCACCGAGACTGGTCTGGTAGTTCAGGTTCCTTTGTTTATCTCAACTGATGATATGATCCGCGTCAATACGACCACTGGGACGTATGTTGAGCGTGCGTAGTGATGTAGAGACAGCAGGGATGCTACTTGAGCATCCCTTTAAGAGTGGGGAAAAGCGTATGCACAAAGCGAATACACCGTCATCCGAAGAGACTGTAGACCAGCCCGTAGCCTCCAATTCCACAGATCTATTAAATCTGGACCAGTTGCGCCACCTGATCCACCTGCTCGATCGCAGTGATGTTTCGGAGATTGAGCTGACCCGCGCCTCTGAGGGGCTGCGTCTGGTACTTCGTAAGCCAACTTTCTCTGAAGAGATTGAAACATTTGTTGTCGAGGAAGTTGGTGAGGATATCAGCACTGGCTCTACTGATAACAAACAGACGATCATTGCCCCCCTGGTTGGGATCTATCGCCCCTGGTCCAAGCCGCGCGGCAAGTCCTTGATTTCAGTTGGGGATCGGGTTACCGTAGGTCAGGTTGTGGCCTCGATTGAGTCGCTCGGCGTGTTCAACGATGTAGAGTCTCAGCTTGCTGGAGTAGTAGGTGAGATTCTGGCGAAAGATGGAGATCCAATTGAGTACGGTCAACCACTGATCATAATCGAACGTATAGAGGAAGCGTAATGGCGCGATCCGCTCCATCCGCCTTCTGGCGCGTGTCCCAGATTGCTCGCTACTTGAAAGAGGTTGTCGAGACCGATGATCAGCTCCTGAATATACGCATTCAGGGAGAGGTAAGTGGCTGTAAAAATCACACCTCTGGTCATTGCTATTTTACGCTTAAAGATGCTGAAGCTCAGTTATCCTGTGTGTTTTTTAAACAGGCCCGATTGCGTTCGGGGGCTCTTCCCCTGAAAGATGGAATGTCGGTGGTGATTACGGGCTATTTCTCTTTTTATGAGCGCGATGGCCGCTTGCAATTCTATGTCGAAGATGTAGAACCTC
Organism: uncultured Ktedonobacteraceae bacterium; assembly: GCA_964247295.1. GTDB lineage: Bacteria > Chloroflexota > Ktedonobacteria > Ktedonobacterales > Ktedonobacteraceae > CAXTTV01. The sequence continues at coordinate 48,819 of CAXTTV010000012.1, forward strand.
TGGAGGAGCAGGGAAAGCTCTATCTGCAACTAGAGGAGTTGAAAGCGCGCTTGCATGCGGAGGGGCTTTTTGACGAAGAGCGTAAGCGTCCACTTCCCGAACTTCCTGCGGTAATTGGGATCGCCACTTCGGCTACCGGGGCCGCGCTCCAGGATATGCTGCGCATCCTGCGCGATCGCTATCCTCTGGTCGAGGTCCTGATTGCGCCCTGTCAGGTACAGGGTGACGATGCACCTTCCTCAATTGCCGCCGCCCTGGATCTTCTAAATGCACAGGGCGAGGCTGAAGTCCTGATTGTTGGACGGGGAGGCGGAGCCATTGAAGATCTCTGGGCCTTTAACGACGAGCAAGTCGCGCGGGCGATCGAGCGCTCGCGAATACCGGTGGTCAGTGCCGTAGGGCATGAGATTGACGTAACTATCTCAGACTTTGTCGCGGACCTGCGTGCGCCAACTCCTACAGCCGCCGCTCAAACAGTCGTCCCTGATATTCAAGACTATCGTAGCGCCATCGAAGATCGTCGGAGTCAGCTTCAATCTTTTATGGAGGAGCGTCTCTACGATCTACGTACGGTCCTGGAGCGCCGGGAAGGGGATCTTGACCGGTCGAGCCCTCGGTCCCTATTAGATCGACGGTACCAGCAGGTAGACGCTGCCTCTGAAGACCTTCGGACCTCTTTGCGTCATCTTATGGAACTGAGAAGTGAGCGTTTGCGGAGTCAGGCGTTACAATTGCACTCGCTCAGCCCCCTCCTGACGATCGCTCGTGGCTTTGCCGTTGTCAGAAAAGATCAGGAGGTTGTCAGTCGTGTGGGGCAGGTTCGGTCGGGAGACAAACTTGAAATCCAGGTGAGTGATGGGAGTCTTCAGGCACAGGTATTTTCAGTGGAATAGTGATGCACAAGCGAGGTAGACATGAGTAAGGAAGCGATCACTTTTGAAGAAGCCTTCGCGCAGCTAGAGGCGGCGGTGCATGCGCTTCAGAACGGTAATCTATCCCTGGATGAGGCCATGAGTCATTATGAGGACGGCATGAAACTAACTCAGTATTGTAATCAACTGCTGCAATCTGCTGAGCTACGCATACAAAAATTACAGATTGATGATGAGGGTCAGCCAGTTGCGCGACCTTTTGAAGTATAAAAGAGATACGATATAGATGGCTACATTATTAAGCAATCGCATCTTAATCGCGGCCTTCCTGAGCTGGGCCGTAGCCCAGATTGCCAAGACCATCATTGAACTGATCAAGCAGCGGAAATTGCTGGTTGGCCGCCTGGTTTCATCGGGAGGTATGCCCAGTTCTCACTCAGCTCTGGTCACCAGTCTGGCGACGGCTACTGGTCGGCTTACCGGCCTGGATTCTCCGGCGTTCGCGATCACCGTAGTTCTGGCGAGTATTGTCATGTATGATGCGGCAGGTGTGCGGCGGGCCGTGAGCATTCAGGCGCGTATCTTGAATCAGATAATGGATGAAGTGTTTCAGGGGCATTCCATTGGAGAGAAACGTCTGCGTGAGTTGATCGGCCACACCCCGATTCAAGTATTTGTTGGGGGCATTCTCGGTATCTGTATTGGCTTGCTCATCACCTTATAAACATCCTACATCTGATTATTAGTATTTTTGGGTTCAAAGCTGAAGGTTCCTCTTTTATAGACTATGTTGTAGAGTAACAGTGGTGGATTTGTTGGAATTGCACAAAGGTTAGTTTTTGTGCAATTCTCTTATAAACTGCCTTTAGTCACTCAAGCACATCTTTTTGATGTGGATAGATCTGTAATCTTTCAGGAGAAACAGCTCATGGACCAGAGTATTCGCGAAGTCACAACCCAGGCAACTCTTGAACAGAAGAAACGATTGCGTAAAGAGTTTCGACTGTTTGACCTGATCCTCTTCAGTCTTTCGGCCCTTATTGGTATTGATACCCTGGGAGCGGTCGCCTCGAATGGTGCTCAAGCATTAATCTGGCTCGTTATCTCAGCCGTCACCTTTTTACTACCCTATGGCTTGTTAGTCTCGGAGCTTGGAAGCACTTTCACGCAAGAGGGGGGAGTCTATGAGTGGTGTAAGCTAGCGGGAGGTCGCTTTTTTGCCTCGCTGGCCTCAATCTTCTACTGGATCTCCAATCCACTCTGGTTAGGTGGGACCATCTCCGTCACCGCCATCGCTGCCATCAAAACCTTCTGGTTTGGCAGCCCGAACTACCAGTTTGGTGGTAGCAATATCTCTGACGCGTTCGTAACTATGGGAATGGCCCTCTTATTTATCTGGGGAACCATCTGGTGCTCAATCATCTCGCTACACACAGGAAAATGGATTACATTTATCGGCACCTATGTGAAGTTGGGGCTGATGAGCCTCTTCTTCTTGCTGGCTCTGGTCTTCATTTTCGTCAATCACTCAAACGGTACTCATCTAGGCGCAGCCGATTTTATTCCCAGCAATAACTGGAACTTGATCCTCAGTGGTATCCTGCCCATCCTGATCTTTAACTGGGTAGGTTTTGAGGTGCCGAACGGAGCTGGCGAAGAGATCGTTGATCCACAGCGCGATGTGCCCAGATCCATTATCCGAACTGGTTCTATTGGCGTGCTTGCTTACGTATTGCCTATCACCGTTATTCTGCTAGCCCTTTCAAAAGAGCAGCTTAGCAATGCCAGTGGTTTTGTCAAAGCCTTTCAGGTTGTAACCACAATTCTGCCGCCCTGGCTGGCAACTGGCCTGGGCTGGATTGTCGCGATTGGCGTTGTCATTGCCCTGTCCTCCACCGTCGCGGCCTGGTTGATCGGCTCCGATCGTAACTATGCGATCGCCTCGTTGGATCGCAATGCCCCCCTCGTTATTGGTACATTCAGTCAAAAATATGGGACGCCGATCGTCGTCAATATCATGTCGGGAATTGTCGCGAGCCTGGCCCTGATGGCCGCGATTTTCATCAATGCCTTTGGGAGCGGTAGCATTCAGTCGTTGTTCGCGATTGTTCTAGGGTTCTCAATCTCGACAACTACCCTCTCTTACCTGTTTATTTTCGCTACAAATATCCCCGCGTGCACCGTCCCTACAAAGTGCCTGGTGGTATGGTTGGGGCCTGGCTCGTGACGCTGCTGACATTTAGCTACGCAGGGATTGCCAGCTTCTTTATTCTGATCCCAACCGATGCTACAATTGCCACATATAGTGGTATCAGTCGATCCACCTATGAAATCACACAGATTGTTCCACTGATCGTGATTGTGCTTATCTGCCTGGTATTTTATGTCTGGGGCAGGATGGAGTCGCGTAACCAGGATATTGTCGTCCAGGTTCCAGTTGGAACTGGGGAACGCCCCTCATCTCTTGGAGGGCTGGGTAGCCTAGAAGCTACAGGAGACTAGCGGGTCAGCTTTCTACAGTTCTCTCCCTTGTAGAGGTAGGCCCAGGATACGTGTAAAATTCTATCATAAAGCAATTTGTTATATTTCTAGAGGGAGAGAGACATAGATGATTCTCTAATACATTCCTCTCTCTAGGGTAGCGCTGTAGGGT
>CAXTTV010000013.1:0-27949 GCA_964247295.1 uncultured Ktedonobacteraceae bacterium
TGTTGCTAGTTTTTCCACGAGGGCATAAAATAGACTCACAAGGCGTGATGATTGTATCCATTTGTGCTTTATATTTATAATAAGATTAGAAAGTCGCTCCTTGTCCTTTTTTTAGGTTGGTTGCTACTTGATATATTCGTGTTTCCAGTATCGTATATACTTGCTTGCTTGCTTTGGAGGGTATGAGAGGAGCCAGATGTGGTAATCACCAGGGGAAGGCATCTTCTGGGAAAAGAATTAGGTGGTTGTGTGTTGGAAAAGGTGCTGGGATACGGTGGGTCGAGCGCGGTTTTTCTGGCCCGGCAGCAGTCGCCTGAGCGCGCTGTTGCTGTTAAGGTTTTTTTACCGCGCTCAAACGATCAACCGCAATTGCAAAAAGATTTCCGTAGACGCTTCCGACGTGAGGCCGAGGCGGCCAGTACGTTGGATCACCCACATATTCTGCCGATCTATTCTTTTGGAGAGGAAGAGGGGGCTCCCTATATTATTATGCCCTATATGTCCGGTGGGACACTCTCCGAATATGTTTCTCGTAAAGGACCTCTATCTCTGGAAGAGGCAAATACCTATCTTGAGCAGATCTCCTCTGCCCTAGATTATGCTCATGAACATGGTCGCGTCCACTGCGATGTAAAGCCGGCCAATATTCTTCTCGACGGGGAAGGCAAGGTATTTCTATCCGATTTTGGGATTGCCCGCATTCTCCAGACTGCTGATCCCAATATCAAAAATCGGATTACGCACTCGTCCGATGTACTTATGGGTACACCGGACTATATCTCGCCTGAACAGGCATTGGGTCAGGCCCTCGATGGTCGCTCCGATGTCTATTCGCTGGCCGTAACGCTGTTTTTCTTATTGGCAGGTCACCCTCCTTTTAATGCCGATTCTAGTATCGCGATGGCGCTTCTGCACGTTCACGAGTCTCCGCCTTCCTTAATGCTGATCCGCGATGATGTCTCGCCCGAGATGGATGAGGTGGTCGCGAAAGCTTTGGCAAAAGCTCCGGCGGATCGTTATCAGGTGGCAGGGGCGTTCGCAAAGGCGTTCTCTACATCTCTAACCTCTTTGGACGAATGGCAGAAACTTTCTCAAGATGTTCAGGAGCGCTCACGCCCCCAAGTGGCTGCCAGCCCAATTGTGCATGTAAAGCCCGTCCATTCTCGTAACGTTCGCGTCCAACCATCTCGGGTTCGTCTGTTGGTCCTGGCCCTTCTGGCCTGTTTATTGATTGGTGGGGTGTCCCTGGGACTGCATGCTTTGTTTGCTCCTCCGGCCCCTCTGCATACTCCAGACAGAACTCATCAGGCATCCACAACGGATCAAGTGACCGATGCTCTAAGTGCTGAGAATCATGCGTTCTGGCCTTTGAGCAGTACCTTTTTCTTCCAGAATAACCAGTATCATATCCAGAACAAGTCGAGTAGCGATATGGCTGTAGCCCTGTTTAATGAGCATGAGTATCAGGATTTTAAGTTGGATGTGAATCTGAATGAGCTGCATGGACCCCACGATGGGAGTGGGTATTACGGTATCGTGTTTCATTCAACGGCTGATCAGTCACACTATTACCTTTTTGAGCTTTCCTCGGTCGAGGGCGGTCGATATGATCTGCTCCGCAATGATGGTACCTGGCAACGGATCTCTACCGGTTTGGTGAAAGGCTTACATCCTATTCAGGGCCAGGAGAATCATCTTTCCGCTGAGGTCCGGGGCAATAGTTTTACTTTCTTTCTGAATGGGCAGAAGATCTGTGGCCCGGTTTCAGATGCCTCTTCCTCTCCCTATCGCTCCGGTCAGACCGGACTCTACGTGGAGAGCGGCAATACTGAGGTGATGTTTTCGCAGCTTCAGATTGAGCCGTTGCCTGCTCAAAAATAGCTTTCGTTGCCCCTGGAAGGTCGCGAGAGAGGCTACAACTCTTGATCACATTTCTCATGGTCGGTTTATTCTGGGAGTTGGCAGTGGAACTGATCAGGGGCGAGAATATAGCTGCTTTGAGGAAGAGTTGGATGTTCGCAAGCGGGGTGAGATGGTGGATGAGGGCCTGGATATCCTCAATCAGCTCTGGAGCGGAGAAACCTTTAGCTATGAGGGAAAGCATTACCACCTCTCGAACGTCCGTTTCCAGCCGGTTCTCGTGCAGCAGCCGCGTATCCCTATCTGGGTCGCGGGGACCTGGCCCTATCAAAAACCGTTTCTGCGAGCCGCACAATGGGATGGCGTCTGTCCCATCGGTCGGGATGGCGCGCTCACAGCCGAAGATTATCGTGCGATCATCGCCGTGTGTGCCCGTGGCAAGGGGAGCGATGGCAGGTGTCATGGCCGCTGTCAAATCATCGTTCCCCGTTTCCCTAAGACGAATGCGTGTGGCGATGGTGATGAGAAAGGTTCCCGTCTCCACGGGTCCACACGTGACCCGATCTACCGGCGATGGCGGGTTGAGAGAACATTGTTCCCTTCTTTTTCCAACAGAGTCGCTTGCCACTCCCCTACGAGGCTTGATTGCTTTCCCAGCCACAAGGATTATCCCAATGGCAGGACCCAGGAGGGCTTTTTGGGGAAAAGCGTGTTCACCAGCAGCCTCACCTCATCCTTGACCCAGACATCGGGATAGGCATACTCCAGGTCTTCCAGGCTGCGATAGCCAAAGAGCAGTTGCAGGAAGACCAGTGGGGGAAAGCCGCTCTCCTCATTTTCACCCCAGGCCGCAGGCCGCCTCCAATCCTCGATTTCTGTAATCCTGCCACGCTCAAAAGCCAGCCTCAGGCCGTTTCCCCGATAGAAATCTAAACGCAATTCGCCCGTATAGCCAGCCACAGGTGACTTTAGCAGGCGCTGCTCCAGAGCCGGGGCGATCAATCGGAGAAATTGCGGCAGATTTGGCACGCGGACATACCAGGGATATGGACGGGGAGCCACCACGCCTAGATCGGGATACCCCTGCCGAAGCACTTCATGTAGTGGGTGCTTTGATCCAATATCTAGATTCAGACTGGTTGGAGGTTTTTTCTCCTTCGCGTCGGGACGATCACGAAAAAAAGGGACCTGGTTTGCCTGTCCTTTCAAAGCGCGTAGTAGTGAGGGTATCAGAGGTTGTAGATTAACACCTTCCTCAAAAGCAACCTCTGATATTCTGTAAGCGTTCGCATGGAAGTTTAACCCTGAGATAAAGCCCAGCTTCTGGCTCAGGGGATCAACAATAATCCAGAGCTTCCAATACTGACCGGAATCCTCATGGTTACGAGCTCTAAGCTGATACTCCCACCAGCGCAGGGGGATCATTGCCGCGACGGCGTAATCATTGTTCTGTCGGGTTGCTAATGCCTGAATAAAGAGTAAATCCTCTTCAGTTGCCTCGCGCAGAGTGCAGGTCTCTTCCTGCCCTTCAGTTAGATCAGGGATCATCTTTAGAGGTATATTGAGCCGCGCGTTGATAGCCACTGCATACTCGTAGCCAAACTGTCGATAGAAATAGGTGATCCCGGTGATCCCCTGTACCATCAGACCCTCAGCAGCGCAACGCTCATGAATCATCCTAATCATTGTTCGGATCAGACCCTTATTGCGGTACTCGGGATCGGAGACGACCAGCTCTGGTCGCCCGATCCGAAACGGCATCCCTTCATAGGACCAGGTCTCATAGAGCAGGCAGGTAGCGGCAACCACCCGGTTGTTCTCGCGCTTTGTATCCTCAATGATCGCATAGTTTTGGGGATCGGCGACCGGGTGCCGACCCGCCATCCAGGTCTGGATTAGCGGCCCGATTGTATAATCGGGTGGACCCTCGGGTGAGTAGCGAAACACATGCTCGCTTACCTTAATGATTGCTTTGGTATCGGCGGGTGTTGCCCAGCGCGCGACCAGACCATTATCAAGATCGTGTATCACATTATCTGGTGGATCTATAAGCATTGATTTTACCTCCGCTCTATAATCTGCAATAAGAAAGGCGATGTTGATGGAGTTTTGCCATCTCAAGATCGCGGGGTGTAGAGCATCCCGTACCACTATAGCTGATCTTATTTGTCGATGTCAAAACGGAAAGAAGAGAGAAAAAGAAAGCCCCGAGGCGAATTATTCTAGTTGACATCGGTATAGCAACCTTCTATACTGAATGAAGCCGTATATTATACGCGAATTCTTGCCTATGTTTGTTGCCGAACATAGGTTATAGAGGAGGATATCTGGAAAATGACGTACGTCATTACGCAGCCCTGCATTGGAGTGAAAGACGCCTCGTGTGTTGATGTCTGCCCGGTTGACTGCATTCATCCGACATCTGGAGAACCGGAATTTGACTCGGCGGAGCAGTTGTTCATTATCCCCGACGAGTGCATTGATTGTGGAGCGTGCGAGCCTGCTTGCCCCGTCTCTGCTATTTTTGAAGAGTCTGCGGTGCCCGCTGAATCCACAAAGTTTATTCAGATTAACGCGGATTTCTTTAGAAGGTAGTGCTTACTTCGGTAAGCGCTATTTTTGTTCAATAGCCATGGCAAGCCAGTCTCCCGCATACGGGTCTGCTTGCCTTGTTGCTTTTGTTGCTCTATAGACCTTCTTCAGGTCTCTATGCTATAATGCATGTGTTCTGCACGCCGAGAGAATGCGTGCGACAGCGCATCCCAAACTAACAAACTTCTAAGGGAGCAGCCCCTATGCCTATAACACGACGCAGACGCGCAAATCCACCGGACCAGCCAGAGAATAACAACCATCTCGTGGAACAAAACGGAGATCTTGCCGAATCCCTGCCAGCGGAAAGTGCTCCTGATGCTTTGGTCGGTGGTGAGGTTCCTCCCGCATCGCCCTCTGAGCCGGAGGGGCAACAGGAGAAATCTGAGCGGCCAACGCGTGCGCATCGAACGACGCGCGCCGAGCGCTTAGAACGCCAGGAGCACCTGGAGCCAGGTGAGGATACTGGCGTTTCCCCTCAGCCTCCTTCCTATAATAATGGATATCCTTCCTTCAATGGTGAGTACGCTGAGCGTCAGGAGCATCCTCCAGTCATTGAAGGTGGGAGAAGAACCGTGCGCGGTGAGTTTTTCCGACGACCTCCCCAGATCCCCCAGCCTCAACAGGTTCAACAGCCACAACCTCTTCAGGCCCCAACGCATGAGATTAAACTGCCTCTAGGCAAGGACAGCATTCTACACCTGGCATATAATCCTAGCTATACAGGAGCGGAAGAGGCACGCGATACCTTCCTGCGTGGTTTGATGGAAGAAACCAAAGCCGGTGGCCGTGCCCGTTGCTGGAACTGTGGCTCGATTGGCGTCGCCTACGATCGCTGGAATACCCGCAGCAAAACCTTTGGTGAGATTGGTATCGCCTATTGTGAGATCTGTGGTGTCTGGAGCGTGATGTAGCGCGTACATCCATTTGGTTATCAGATGCTGGAAGAGAGCTTCTCGGATGCTATATCGAGAGGCTTCTTTGCGTGCGGTTTTTTGCTGTCTTTTCCCCTGTGTATTCGAGTGAATGTGGTGAAGCGAGCGCAACTTTTAGCCTCATACCAACGTAATATATGGGAGATAAATCGTGTTTTAGATCTGCTGAAGGCAGTCATTTACCGTCGAGGTTTTCTATATGTTCAACTTCCCAAATAATAATAATTCCTATGGACGTAACCAGGGCTATGGATATTCTCCCTACGGGGGGCAGATGATGGAGGCTCCTTATCAGGGCACTCAATCGACCAGCAGCTTGATTAGTAAAGTGATGGGGCTCCTGGCCTTCTCCTTTCTGTTTGCCTTCCTGGGAACGGCGGTCGGTGGTTTTATTCTCGGCTCATTTACTGGTTTTACCTATCTGATTGTCGCGATTGCGGGCTTTGTAGTGCTTTTCGCACTGCAAATGGCGATTAATAAGCCGGGATTGAATCTGTTCCTGCTCTACCTGTTCGCCTTCCTTGAGGGGCTTTCGCTTTATCCACTGATTAACTATTACCTGCATTATGCTCCCAATATTCTGGGGGGAGCCTTTTTGATTACCATGTTGACCACGGCTGGTCTGGCGATCTACTCCTGGACGGCCAAGCGCGACTTTTCTCGGCTGGGTGACTACCTGTTCTTCGGGTTGATCTTCCTGGTCGTTGTTGGCCTGATAGGGATTTTTATTCCTGGCCTCTTTGGCGGCCTCATTGGTTTGTTAATCTCTGTGGTTGGCGTGGCAATCTTTTCTGGCTATGTGATCTTTTATGTGCAACGTGCCAAGTACATGCCAGATACCATGCCGAACGCGATTATGCTTACGGTCTCGCTGTTCCTGACGATCATCAATCTGTTCCTTTACATCCTGCGGATACTTTCTTTTCTCCAGGGAAACAATCGCAGTCGTTAAGCTACCTACCTATGAAATGTGAAAATTTTGGGGAATAAACCTTGATGGTCCGACGTTTTCTCTAATAGAACTTTAGTGTACAGACACTTGAAGCTAAAATTTGCATAGCGAAAGTGAGAAGCATAATGGCTGAGAATCATTCAAATCTGTTTCATGTTGGCGATAAGGACTTTGACTCCAAGGTTTTAAAGTCGGACACCCCTGTGATTGTAGATTTCTGGGCAAGCTGGTGTGGGCCCTGTCGCGCGATTGCGCCTGTATATGAGAACCTGAGCGAGCAGTATCAAGGCAAGTTGGGTTTCGCGAAGATGGATATCGATGAGAACCAGCAGACTCCCGGCTCTCTGGGCATCCAGGCTATCCCTACGCTTATGGTCTTCAAAGGCGGTGAGCCAATTGCTCGTCTGGTCGGCCCCCATCCTACCCGCTTAAAGAATGAGATCGATCGCGTTCTGACTGAGAATGGCGTTGCCTGAGACTTGCTTCGGCAGGTTTAGGAAAACACTATATATAGAACGGCAATTATGTTAACCTTCCAGGATTCGCATAATTGCCGTTCTTGCTGTTTAAACTGTCTCGACTTTTTCTGGGTTTTGTGATATATTTTCCCCAAGTTCTCGTTATTAACTTATGTAGTAAACGAGTTTTAAAAAATGTTGTCTGGACATAGGGGAAACCATATATGCCGATGTTGGAACGCTCTAACCCTCTTCCATTGTATTATCAGCTCAAAGAAGTATTGAGGCAGCAGATCCGTGCTGGGCATCTTACTCCTCATAGCGCTATTCCTTCTGAGCCTGAACTTGTTGCTCACTACCATGTTAGTCGAGCAACTGTCAGACAGGCTTTAACGGAATTAGTTCATGAAGGGTTGCTTTATCGTCAGCATGGCAAAGGCACCTTTGTCTGTGAGCCTCGGGTACAACACTCTTTGAGCGAATTAACGAGTTTCACAGATGAGATACAGAGGCGTGGTCAGAAGCCTGGAAGTATTTTACTGGTGAGTGAACTTATTCGCGGTTCCGATGAGGTTCGCCAGCAGTTGCGCCTTACCGATGAAGAGCAGGTGGTTCGACTGGAACGTATTCGTACTGTTGATGACCAGCCTGTGATCTATGAAGTTGCCTATTTACCATACCCTAGAGCTACTGGTGTGTACCAGCAGGCTGCGGATCTCTCGGGCTACTCGCTGTACGCGTTGATGACGGCTGAGGGTCTGACCCCATATCTTTCTGAGCAGACGTTGTGTGGCGATCTGCCCTCCGCGCGGGAGGCCGATCTGCTGCGTCTCCATTCGGAACGGCCTGGTATGCGCTCTACATCCACGCTGTTCGATCAGACGGGTTCTCCGATCGCCTGTATTCAGTCATTTAGTGTGAGTGATCGCTACCCTATTCAGATGACCCTGCGCGTGAGTAAGCATGAATAGTCACCTTTTTTCTGGCTGTACCCTCCTATTTTACACAGCTAATCTTTGATGTGCTTCGCATTATCTATTTTAGAACAGTCCGGTTGTATACTGTGTGTAAGTCTTAAAGACAGGCTGGTGAACAAACAGGGCTCATGCTATACTAACCACGGCGATTTTTAATGAGTATTTTAGGAGAGAACGTGATGGACGACAATAGACAGAATGAGACTTCTCAAGAGGACTCGATGGGTTCTGGGGCTGTTGGGGGTGAGACGTGGACGGATCGAGGGAACAAAGCCGCTCAAGAGGGGGATTATGATGCGGCGGTCGATGCTTTTGAGCAGGCGGTAGAGGAAGATCCCAACGATGCCCGTGCCCGCTATAATCTGGCTCTGGCACAGCAGTATCAGGGGGACTCTGAACTGGCGATTGCTGGCTATCGACGTGCGGTTGATCTGGACCCTGAGTTAATTGAGGGATATACGAATCTCGGCAATCTCTATAATGAGTTAGGGATGCACGAGGAGGCTCTAGAAACGTTTCAGCAAGGGTTAGATATTCAGCCTGATAATGATGAGTTTTATGTGAACGTTGGCGATTCTTATCGTATTCAGAACTTGTATCAAGATGCGGCTCAAGCCTATCGTCAGGCGTTGATCTTGAACCCTACAAATACGCTGGCTTCTGACAATCTTCAGGATGTTCGAGCGCGTATTAATGGGCAGTTGCGCCGCTTAATGGAGCAGGAGCACTCGATCGATCAGGACCCTCGCGATATTTCACGGTACGCTGAGCTGGTAAGCCTTTATCTGGATATGCGCCGCTATGATGATGCCCTCTCGGTTGCCAATCAGATTATGGCTCTGGCCCCCGATGACCGTACGGTCTATGATGTGATGGCCTCTCTCTATGAGCAGATGGGTGACCGCGATCAGGCTTCGGAGATTTACCAACGCATTGTGGCGCTTTATCCAGATGATGCCGATGCCTGGGAGCATCTGGGGACCTGGCGCTCTCTTCAGAACCGTACCGATGATGCCCTGGCTGCCTATACCGAGTCGGTTCGTCTAGAACCCCGTCGCGTCACCGCTCGTTTTAGTCTGGCGGAAACCTATCTGGAGGGCGAGCGCTACGATGAGGCTCTGGCGATCTATCAGGGATTGGTAAACGATCGGGAAAACCTGGAAGAGGACGATCAGGCGGCGGCGTATGCTGGTCTGGCAGAAACCTATAATTCACTTGGGCGCTACAATGAGGCGATTGAGACCGCGCGGGCAATGCTCAGCGCCTTTGAGGATGATCCCGAGGGGCATTACCAGCTCGCGACCGCCTACGATGCGCTTGGGCGTCATGAGGAGGCGATCCAGAGCTATCAGAATGCGATCCAGGGCGATCCCCTCAACGCCGATTATTATAACGATCTGGCCGATACCTATCGGGAAGTTGGCCGCAATAATGAGGCGCTGGAGACGGTTCAGCAGGCGATCGCGATGGACCCTTCGATGGTTGTCGCATATGAGACGCAAGCTCAAGTGCTCAATTCTCTAGGGAGAACAGCGGAGGCCGAAGTGGCGGCAGAGCAGGCGCGCAATCTACGCCGTTCCGAAGCTATCTAATCCACTTGATCCTAAAAGCAAGCTCCCACCGGAGTCTATATCCGGTAGGGGCTTTTTTGATTACTCAGCGGCTCGATTGATCCGCCCGATGCTTTCAATAAAGCTTTGAAGATCATTGACATAATGTGAAAGGTCGCTATGGATCTGCCTGTGGTCTATCAAGCTGTTGCTCCAAACAAGGCTTTCGCGCAGGTTTACAAGATTTTCCAGGCGGTAGGCCAGTTCGCGCGGGATCAATTTTTGGTTCGCGATCACGCTAAGATGCTCGTGATAAGCTTCGGGACGGCGCAATCCCTGCGAGGCGATCAGAAGTCCACAGATCTGGAGGCAGGCTTCGATGACAATCTGAAGGTAGCGATCCGCCAGCCCATAGTGCTGAGGGGTCTGACTGAACTGCTCAGGATCATCATCGGCGAGCTCTTTCAGGATAGGGATGGCCTCTTGAACTTGCCTGATATACGGTTGGAGGAGATCGACCTCGATTGATGGTTGAACACGTGGCGAGAGTCGGCGGCTTAGAGCCTGACTTTGCATCTCGTCAAACTTTTTGAAATCCAGGTAATCCAGGACCGCTTTTGTCTCAAACTGAACTCGTTGTTTTTCGTCGCGGCTATATAGGATCTGTCCATACTTAATTACTTGAAGCTTTAGCAACAAAGAAGCTTGATTGAGGATCACTACGTCGATCGTATCCGCTTCAAGCCGTCGCGTGAGCTCGCTTAAAAAGTAGAATTGATAGTCGAGAAACTGATCAGAAGTGATCTGTTCTGTTAGTAAAATGGCGATATCGACATCACTAAGTTGTCCAAAGGAGGCGCGACTGGTCAGGGAGCCCGCCAGATATGCGGTTTTGACCGGTGCTTGAGCAAACAATTGATTCAGACGGGCTTGCTTCTCGAATAAATTCATCTAGTCCCTCCGAAGAAAAGCAAAAAAACGCATTCAAACGAGAAAGGAAAAAATAAAAGTTTCTGTTTTCTTCGGAATGAGTATCTGGCATACTTCTATTATAACTGAGACGAGAGCAAAAATCTCTTTTTTTATCAGCGGATTATTCGTCTATCCCTCAACCCATTCCTCACCGTCTACCGCGACCTCTTTTTTCCAGATTGGTACGGTTGCCTTCAGGGTGTCTATCAGGTAGCGGCAGACCTCAAAGGCTTCGGCGCGATGTGGGGAGGCGACAACGATGATGACGCTGGCTTCACCAATCTCTAATCGACCGGTCCGATGGGCCACGGCGATCCTTTCGACGCCCCAGCGCTGTCGAGCCTGTTCACAGATCTGCCCGATCTGTTTTCGGGCCATCTCCTCATAGATTTCATATTCAAGGTATCTTACGCTTTTGCCGCGAGCGTGATCGCGGACAACGCCCTCGAACACGACGATCCCACCAATGCTGGAATGAGAGACCGCCGCGATCAGTTCTTCGCGTTGCAGCGGCTCTCGGGTAAGCTGAATAATTGGTTCCATCGGCGCGCCTTCTGATTGTCCTCCGCCCATTGGAGGAATAAAGACCAGCTCATCCCCCTCATGCAGTTCGGTCTCGGTTGACACATAGGCGGCATTGAGGGCCAGCAGGGAGCGCTCCATCAAGGGTCGGACGCGCGGCTCCCGCTGCTGAAGTAGTTGCCGGACCGTGGAGATTGTCGCGCCCTCATTTGTGGATAGTGACTCTTCGCTCACGCCCATCACATCGCGGAACGAAGCAAAATAGCGGATTCGGATCTGCATACCTGCGAGCGGCCCTTACGAGCCGCTCCTCCTTTTCTGATCACAGGTCCACCGCAGATGGTAGTCCTGTCTTGTTTGCGTATTGTTGAAGCAACGGGTTCTCTGTTTAACGTGCGGCAAGTTTTACGGCCAGCTCCGCCAGGGAGCGTACGGCCACACCCGTTCCACCTTTCTCCTGATAGGGCTTCTTCTCAAGATAACTGGTCCCGGCGATGTCCAGGTGAGCCCAGCGGCTCTCACCAACAAACTGCTGGAGGATCTTGGCTGCCGTTACAGAGGAGGCTTTGGGGCCCGCGCTCTGCTTGATATCAGCGACCTCGCTTTTGATATAGTCCATATATTCTTCATCGATGGGCATTGGCCAGTATTTCTCACCAGCCTGCCGACCGGCCTCAATAATATCGTTGGTGAGCTGCTCGTCATTGCTGAAAAGGCCCGTCATCGTGTAACCCAGAGCCACAACAATGCCTCCGGTCAGGGTGGCGACATCAATAATCGGGTCAAGCCCCTCTTTAACGGCGTACGAGAGGGCATCGGCCAGCACCAGACGACCCTCGGCATCGGTATTGTTGATCTCGATGGTTTTACCGTTCATGATCTTCAAGATGTCGCCGGGCAGATAGGAGGTCCCACTAGGGAGATTCTCCGCTGAAGAAACAAAAGCCGTGACATTGATCACGGGTTTCAGGCGAGCAATCGCCTGCATCGCGCCAATAACGGCGGCGGCCCCACCCATGTCCCCCTTCATCTCGTCCATATTGGCGGCTGGCTTGATCGAGATGCCACCGCTATCAAAGGTGATGCCTTTGCCGACCAGGGCCAGTCCCTTCTGGGTATCTGGCGCGCCTTTGTACTGGAGAATGATAAACTTGGGGGCCTGAGCACTCCCCTTAGAGACGGCGAGCAGTCCTCCCATCCCCAATTGTTCCATCTCGGGTTTATCGATGATCCGACTTTCCAGTCCTACGTTCCGGGCCATCTCTTGAGCGCGGTTTGCCAGTTCCGTGGGTGTAAGCACATTGGGGGGCTCATTAATCAGATCGCGAGCGAAGTTTGTGGCCTCGCCCAGCGCCAGGCCGCGTTGAAGCGCCTGTTCCGCGTTAGTATTGCCAGTCGCAAGAACCTTGACGCTTTCCAGGGCCTTTGTTTTCTCGCCCGTCTGATATTTGCGGAACGTATACGTGCCGATAAGCGCGCCCTCAACCTCTGCCTGCATCCCGGCCTCATCGCTGGCGATCGCCAGGATTACCTGACGGGCCGCTGTACTTTGTAGGTGGCGGGTGGCTGCCGCGCTGGCCCGGCGAATGCCCTGCCCCTGGCTCCCCAGCCCGACGAGAATGATCCTCTTTACTTCCAGTTTGCCAAGCGTATAGATCGTCGCGAGCTCTCCCTGCGCGGCATTAAATTCACCGGCTGCGGCAATCTCGCTCAGCACCCCACCCAGGGCGCTATCAACCTCTTTAGCGATAGGAGAGAGGGTAACGGTTTTGCTCCCTTTCTCACGAGAGGCGCTCACAATCAGAGCATCACCGCTCAGTTGCTGCACCTTGTCTGTTGTGACCTCGATTTTCATTGACATAACTCCAAGATATTGTATTTCCGTTGTCCAGGCCAAAAGAGAGAACCGACCATAAAAATGGCCGGCCCTCCTTTCTTCTAAACGTGGTAAAGATGTCTACCTCTATGATATCAGACGCGAATGGTTCCTCGCTATATATCTGCCTGTCCTTTTTCGCGATGGGGCAGTAAGCGGTCGACCACCTCAAGCAACTGTCGGGGCTTAAATGGTTTAATCAGATATTCAGTGCAGCCACTGCGCATAGCGGCCTCGCTCTCATCATTGAGGGCATACGCAGTCACCGCGACAATTGGCACCTCTGCCATGTTGGGGCGAGCGCGGATCAATTCGGTAGTCCGGTAGCCATCCAGCACGGGCATAAAGAGATCTGTCAGGATCAGATCAACCTGTTCCAGATCCAGAAGATCCAGAGCCTCGGACCCATTGCTTGCCTGTATGCAGCGATAGCCGCGTGTGGAGAGGACCCGCTCGATGAGTAGACGGTTCGATTGATCGTTCTCTATAATCAAGATAGTTGGTTGTTGTGTTGTTGTTGTCATCTTTCTCCACCTTCCGGCATAGGAATAAAAGTCTTTTTATAGGCTCAGATGCGAGCGGGAGCTGGCACGACTGGTAGCGTGAATGAGAACGTTGAGCCCTGGCCCACAGTACTTTCTACCGCGACTTCACCGCCCTGCAATTCGATAAGTTTGCGCGCGATGGTCAGGCCGAGGCCCGTCCCACCGAACTGACGGGTCGTACTACCGTCTGCCTGCCGGAACGCCTCGAAGATATAGTCGAGGGCGGCAGGCGAGATACCGATCCCGGTATCGTGAACTGAAACCCGGACCAGATCATAATTCTTCAAGAAGGCACAGGAAATCCGCACTTCCCCTTTTTCCGTGAACTTCAAAGCGTTCGAGACCATATTCAACACGATCTGGCGAATGCGATGCCCATCAGCCAGAACTTGTGGCAAATGCTGTTCCGTTTCCAGGTACAGGGAGAGCCCTTTCGTATCTGCCAGAGGTTTAAGCTGGCTAATTACGTCACTCAGGCTTTTCTCCAGGGTCAGGGGTTCAACCTTGACCTCCAGATGATCTGCTTCAATCTTTGATAGATCCAGCATATCGTTTACCAGATGTGATAGATCCTCGGCCCGATCCACCATAAGCTGGAGATGATCATGCTGCTCCTGCGTGAGCTCCCCATCCACAAATCCTTCTAAAATCAGTCCCCCATAACTGATAATACTATGGAGTGGTGTGCGGAGCTCATGGGTGACGGTTGCCAGAAATTGCGATTTCAAATTATTCACACGTTCCAGCTCGGCATTTTTCTCTTTCACCTCAGAAAAGAAGAGAGAGTTTTGCAGAGCCATTGTGGTCTGGATCGCGGCTGTGCTGAGCAGAAACTGATCGCGGTCCGTCATCTGGTACGGATAATCTCGATAAATCATAAATGCGCCAATCGCCTGATTTTGAAGCGAGAGGGGGACCGCGATCGCTGATTGGTAGCCCTCATTGAGGGCAAGCTGAATCCACTTTTCCCTGCGATATTCCGAGGTCGCGGCGATATCCTCCACATACGCGATTTTATGTTTCTGCATCGCTTTGTTTGCTAGCAGCAGATCTAGCTCACGCAGGGCGGTACGTGGGATTTTTGGTCGAGCGCTCTCATTTGGCGTGGGACCTGGCGACTGTTGAGATGGCTGACGCTTGCCATTGGATCGGTGATTGGGGAGGGCGGCCAGCTTGGACGTGGCCGCCATGGTGATATCCCCCTCGGGATCAATATGTACATCCACTATGCTAGATTTACTTATTTCCGATGTGCGTTGCTCAGGGCTCCATTGCGCCACGGCCCAGGGGATCTCCATATCTCGGCCAAAAAGCTGAAGTGAGACATGGCACGCGTGCATGATCTTTCCAATCTGGCTCACAACCTTGCCCAGCAGATCATCTACATTTAAGGTAGAGATAAGCGTGTCATTCATAATCAACAGTTTCCCAAGCTGTTGAGTGATCTCCTGGCTCTCTTTATCTTGCAGATAGAGCGCCTCTAACATTGCTTGAAACGCCTGGATAACCGTCCGCACTTCTTCAGCCTGAGGTTGAAGCTCCTGACCCGTGGTCGCGTAGGCAATTTTAGATGTTTGATGCTGAAGGAGAGCCAACGGACGAATAAGCAGCACTCGCACAAACTGAGTATAGAGTGCTGCTCCTAGGGCCAGGACAAAAATGCTAATTGCCAGAAGTATCCATAAAGAATTGCTGATGTTTCCTGCAAAGGTATAAAGCGGTTCCAGAGTTCCAACCATAAGCGTTGGTGACCCGGTTACCTCTCCCTGAACTGTTATTGGTTCCGCCAGAGCCAGGAATGGTTGATCTTGTAGAATACGCTGTGGAGTACCGGCACCACAGATCTGCGGAGGTGCGTTCAGGATCGCCGGCTGGGTTGAGCTTACGATCTGACCTTTCACGCAAAGAAATACCTGAACTCGGGCTGTTTCTGCCAGTGAGAGAGATAATTGATTGTCTACCACCTGCGATGCCATCATCACGCCGATCTGCTCTCCCTGAGTGTTATAGATGGGGAATGCGAAGCGCCTGCTCCAAAAGGGGGGGGATTGTTTCTGAGTGGACGCCTCCAGAGTGAAGGCGGTCTGCCCATTCAAGCTGCGGGCGAGAAGCTCCTCATTTTCTAGTGGAAGCCCGATAGCTTGAGCGGTCTGAGCTTGAGCAACTATCTGTCGCTGTGGTGAGATCAGTGTTATCTGATCTATCCCATATTGGGCGAGCAGAGATGTCAACTGATCATTTGTCTGGGGGAGTTGCCCATTTGTAGAACCTGAATGTCCTGCCTGAGCAAAGGACGCACCAAGACGTGGATCATGTGTAATCTGGGAAAGCTGATCCACGAGAGCTGTCTGGTCTTTTGTGTATGCCTGCTTAATTGAAAAAAGGTGACCTCTGGCATTACTTCTCGCTGTGTGCTCAGACATATAAGTGAGCGCCCCCCAGGACGCGATCGCAAAGAGCACAATACAGAGCAGAAGCGTCAGAATAGCGAAAGAGACCAGTTTGCCGCCTGATGTCTGTAGTTTGGAGCGCATACCGACCTTTCAACAGAAAAAGCAAGGGAAGAACGGGGTGCCAGCTCGTTCTCCCCCTACTGCGCATCTGCGTTCATCGTAAAAGCACAGAGCGGAGACTCTAGGAGGGGCGTGTATCATACCTCATGGGGAAAAGGTGATACATAAAATAGATGGACGCACCAAGTCATTCGTTGAGGTGGATCTGCTTGAATTCGTACATCCCGCGTTCCTTCCAGGTCTACTTATTATAACGCACGAGAAACGAAATCGTTGCGAGATTCGCCCCCAATTTCCGCACGGACTAAAAAAACAATTTCTTGCGCTTTCTAACCTTCTTTCAGGGAAGGTCGGGAAGCTCTCGCGCAAAAAAAAAGTAAGGAAAGAACGGGGTGCCAGCTCGTTCTTTCCTTACAAGGCGTATGCAAAAAGCAACGCACAGCTTTAGGAGGCGCGCGTGCTCACCTTATGGGGAGGAGGTGGCACGGAAAAGTGAATGTACGCTCTAAGCCATTGTTGAGGTGGATCTGCTTGAATTCGTACATCCCGCTATCCATCCTATGCATGGGTATTATAGCATATTTACCTGCATTATGAATAGGGCTATGAGAACAATTTCTCTCCAAAAATAAGAGTACGCCAAATTTCATTGTTTTCCCCTGTTTGCCGTCAGCGATTCCCCAGTCGTTTCAATATCAACACGAACGATATAGCCCTGTCGCAGCAAAAATTCAGCGGTCTTTTGCACTTCTTCCTCGCTTCGATGCATCAGCCGGGAGATATCTTGTAACGTCCGTCGACCATTGAACAGGACCATGACCATGCGATCGCGCCGATCCATCCTCTGCATAATTACTGGTTGTGTAGCCCCCACTCTTGTTCGAAATAGGGCCTGGGAAAGATGAGAAGAAGGCGCGGATGGCTGGTTTTCCTCGGCTTTGAGGATTGCCCTGATCGAGTGTTGAGGACCTGGTGTCACCGGTGGGGTATGCTGCTGCCCTGGTGATGGCAAAAGTCTTTGTTGTGGTCGAGATATCTTCATTCCTTCATGGAAGCTGTAATAGGTCCCTTTCCAGCTTAAAATTTGTTGTAGGGCCGGCACCCCCCAGGTGTATTCGGTGCGTACAAAGATCGCGTCACCATGATCAAAAAAAATCTCCCCTTTCTGCGCATTCCGGTTTTGGGCCTGCTCGATAATCAAAAGACCCGTCTTATTGCTCTGAGCCAGACTCCGTAACACGAATGGGAGTTGCTCTGTAAAAGTTACATTTGTTACAGTCATCGATTCCTCCTCCAAAAACACATGCACCACAGCCCGAATGTGTAACAATTCACTATACAGTGTACCCGCGCTCCCATATGTTTTCAGGAAAACAGATCTGTTTCTGCTGAAATATCGCGCCATACACAGCAAATGTGTTAATGTGTGAAGAGAAAAACGAAAAGGAAGGTCAGAAGCCAGAGATAACCCGGTCGTTTCCTATGATGTTTCTCCGTTCTAACCGTGTGGGGAGAGTAGGCCTGTATTGATATATCCTTCTCTTCCAATTGAGAGAAGATGCGAGCTTTGAGGGAGCTTTCGGGTTCAATCAGGGGGAGTTGCATGATCAGTTCGTCCAGGTAACGCATCTCGTCCAACCGCTTTTGGCAGGAGGAACAATGGCGCAGGTGGCGGCGTATCTGCTGAGAGTCACTGAGTGCGAGCATGTTGTCCAGGTAGGCGCTTAGCATACCCTCAACGTGCTCGCAGATCATTTGCTGACTCCTTGTTCTAAGGCCCGATAGTGTTCTCGGAAGGACTGGCGCGCCCTCGATAAATACATTTTGACGCCGCTCTCAGCAATATTCAAGGCATGAGCGATCTCATTATAAGAGAAGCCTTCCTGGGTATACAATAGAAGTGCTGCTCTATACTGCTGAGGCATATGATGCAGGGCCGACCGCACAATCTCGGTTGTGCCGTACATCTCCTGCGGATCTGCGCTTTCCACATCAGCGGGCTCGTGATCCAGATCCTGCCATGGGAGCCAGGCGATCAACTTTCGGCGTCGCAGAGCATCGTAGGCCGTATTGGTCGCGATCCGGTAAAGCCATGCGGAAAGCTTTAAATTATCGTCCATTTTGGGCAGGGCCCGGAACGCCTTGAGAAAGGTGTCCTGGGTCAGATCATCCGCCTGTTCCCTGTCTCCTACAAGATGATAGACATAGTTATAAATCTGTGTTTTATATTCGTCGTAAATCTGGTCAAACGACCAGGAACTTTCTTGTGTTTCCACCCTAGCCATGCGCTCCATCCCTTCGATGGCTATCGCTATACCTTGTTCGTTCCATACACGTATAGCCGCGCATCCTCTGGCTGTAACGGGAGGCCAGTGAGACTAACCTCAGGCAGGCAAGGGAAACAAGTTTCGCCTTCTGTCTAGTGGAACGGACAAACAACGCTTTCAGTAACATCTATTCTCTATTACATGTCTTTTATGGATACCATGGTAGCATACTTTTCGCTTTTTGCCCTATGCACAAGCTTTAAGCTTAGTACTATTGGGAAGGTAACCGGGCCCCTTTTACCCATTCTTTCGTTTCACTATGAATAAAAAGCCATGTTACTGATGGTTCGTTGCCCCCAGGTTCTCCAATATGGTACGATTACTACGGAAAATACCGCTCATCTTTTTTGTAGTTGTGGAAAGGTAGTGCTCATGGATGATGCGCGTGTGTCCGTCTCTTTGCGCACCGTCTGGTGGGAAGAGAGCGACTCTGGTGGTTCTGTTTTCCTCCTGGATCAATCTTGTCTCCCATTGCATGAGGTAACCCTTCATCTCCAGCATGAGCGAGAGGTAGCAGAGGCGATCTCTCATCTGCGTGTGCGTGGTGCGCCGGCGATCGGTGTCACGGCGGCTTTTGGGCTGGCTCTGGCTTTTGAGCGGCTGCGCGCTGCTGGGATGGATCTGTCTCAGGCGGAGGCGAAAGGGCATCTTTCTGTCGTTTCCTCACTGTTACGTTCCACTCGTCCAACGGCTGTCAATCTCTCCTGGGCGCTTGAGCGTATGAATACCTGCGCGCAGACTATTCTTGATACCGATTTTTCGTTTGGGCGTCTGACTTCGGCTCTGGTCACGGAGGCCCAAAGGATCGCGGTCGAGGATGCGGAAGCCTGTCTGGCGATGGGGCGACTGGGAGCGGAGCTGATCTCCGATGGCGATATTCTTCTGACGCATTGTAATGCCGGCGCGCTGGCGACTTCAGGGATTGGCACGGCGCTTGCCCCAATCTATACCGCAGCCCATTCGGGCAAACGTCTGCATGTCTATGTGGATGAAACCCGCCCGGTTCTCCAGGGGTCTCGCCTCACCGCCTGGGAGTTGCAGAGACAGGGGATTCCTCTCACGCTGATTACCGATACTATGGCGGCCTACTTCTTGCGCAAGGCCGGAATAAAGGGCATCTTTGTTGGAGCAGATCGGATCGCGGCCAACGGGGATGTTGCGAATAAGATCGGGACTTATGGTCTGGCTGTATTGGCGGCGGCCCACAATGTTCCTCTCTATGTGGTGGCTCCCTGCTCTACCATTGATCTCTCGCTCGCGACGGGCGAACTAATCCCCATTGAGCAGCGCAAGCCCGAGGAGGTCACGGAGATCGCTGGTCAGCAGATCGCTCCGCCTGGGGTGCAGGTCGCAAATCCGGCTTTTGATGTGACTCCTTACAAATATATCAGCGCGATTGTCACGGAACGTGGGATTGCTCACGCACCCTTTGAGCGATCGTTACCCGCGCTTTTTGACACAAATCACTGATTTCTTCTCTCTATCTGTATATAAAGATCGTAAAGGATGGAAACAGAGTGTCCATTTTAGTTGTTGGATCGGTGGCTCTCGATACGGTTGAGACGCCCTTTTCTACTCGTGAGAATGTGCTGGGAGGCGCGGCATCCTATTTTGTTACGGCGGCCTCCCTCTATGCGCCGGTACAGCTTGTGGCGGTGGTGGGGAGCGATTTCCCTCAGGAACATCTGGATCTCTGGCGTAAACGGGGTGTAAACCTGGATGGTCTGCGTGTAGAGGAGGGGCCGACCTTCCGCTGGACAGGGCGCTACCATATGGATATGAACCTGCGCGAGACGTTGGCCACTCAGCTTGGCGTCTATGAGCAGTTTCATCCAGTGCTTTCGGACAAGCACCGCGAGAGCGATCTGCTGTTCCTGGCGAATATTCATCCTGCTTTGCAGATGGAGGTGTTGGAGCAGATGCCCCATGCCCGTCTGAAGGTGCTGCATACTATGGAGCTTTGGATCACAACCACTCCTGATCTGTTGACCGAGGTGATTAAGCGGGTGGATGTGCTGGTCGTGAGTGAGGAGGAGGTCCGCCAATATACAGAGCAGCCCAGCATTCTGACCGGTGTCCGCCACCTGCTGAACCTTGGCCCCCAATATGTGATTGTAAAGCAGGGGAGCTATGGCGCTCAGCTCTTTGGAGCCGATGGCAGTTATTTTAACGCTCCCTCGTATCCTCTACAAGAGGTGGTCGATCCGACGGGAGCCGGAGACGTGTTTGCTGCTGGTTTTATGGGGCATTTGTCTACCGTGCAGCCTCAGGGCGATGGCCGCTACTTGTTTGAGGACCTGAAACGGGCGGTGGTTCATGGCAATATTATCGGTTCCTTTGTTTGTGAGGATTTCAGTATTGATCGCCTGCGAACTCTGACAACTCAGGATATCATGGACCGCTACCAGGCTCTGGTGGTCTACTCGCATTTTCATCCTGAATGGCAAGTTTTATCTACTCAAGTCACCGTTATTGAAAAAGTGGTACTATTAAAGAAAATATAGTCAGCCGTTAGTTGAAGAAGGGAATTTTGCCCAATGACGACCTCAACACGTGGAGATGTGAAAGATCTTTCTTTGGCCGCGAAAGGCAAGGAGCGGATCGAGTGGGCGGCTCAAGATATGCCTGTGTTGCGTATGATCCGTGAGCGTTTCCAGAAAGAACAGCCTCTGGCCGGCGTGCGCATGTCGGGCTGCTTGCATATTACAACGGAGACCGCGAATCTCGCGATCACCCTGAAGGCCGGTGGGGCTGATCTGGTGCTATGTGCCTCTAATCCGCTCTCGACGCAGGATGATGTTGCTGCCGCGCTGGTCAGCGAGTACGGTATCCCTACCTTCGCGATCAAGGGTGAGAATGAGGAGACCTACTATCGCCATATCAACTCAGTTCTGGATCACAAGCCGCAGATGACGATGGATGATGGCTGCGATCTGGTCTCAACGCTGCATACCAAGCGTACTGAAGAACTCCCCAATGTGATTGGGAGCCTGGAGGAGACCACAACCGGTGTGATCCGCCTGAAAAGCATGGAGAAGGCTGGCGTGCTGAAATTCCCGGTGCTGGCTGTCAATGACTCCGATACCAAGCATCTGTTTGATAACCGGTACGGGACCGGCCAGAGCACGTTGGACGCGATTATCCGCTCGACCAATCGTCTGCTGGCAGGCCGCACCTTTGTGGTGATCGGCTATGGCTGGTGTGGTCGCGGTGTGGCCTCTCGCGCTCGTGGCATGGGATCTCAGGTAATTGTGACCGAGGTTGATCCGGTTCGTGCTCTGGAAGCGGTGATGGAAGGTTTCCAGGTCATGCCGGCGATCGAGGCCGCGAAACATGGCGATATCTTTGTGACGGTGACCGGCGATATCAATGTGCTGGATCGCGTTCACATGGAGAATATGAAGGAAGGGGCGATGATCGCTAATTCCGGCCATTTTAACGACGAGATTAACATCCCCGAGCTAGAGAAGTTGGCGGTGAGCAAGCGCCGTCTGCGTGACTTTGTGGATGAGTATACCCTGGCCGATGGCCGCCATATCTATCTGCTGGCTGAGGGGCGTCTGGTAAACCTCTCGGCTGCCGAGGGACATCCCGCCAGCGTCATGGATATGAGCTTCGCGAATCAAGCGTTGGCCGCTGAGTATATGAAGCAGCACGCCGCTGAACTCCAGCCCCGCGTCTACACGCTGCCAGGCGAGCTTGATGTTGAGATCGCCAGCCTGAAACTGGGCTCGATGGGCGTCACTATCGATAAGCTTACCCCCGAGCAGGAAGAGTACCTGAGCTCCTGGCAGGCCGGGACGTAAGATCTCCGTTAGCACGCTTTGAGTTTCTGGCTCTGTTGGCCATAGCTTCCTATGTATGACACTGGATCAAGTCATGATCCAGTGTCATACATAGGAAGTGGGGTCCCCTGGTTATTGTTTTGAAAACCTTTTTGGTGCAAGGAGTTTTTTTGTGAGTACTTTTATGGAGAGTCCGAAAACACTGTTCACCAGTGAATCGGTGACTGAGGGGCATCCCGATAAGCTTTGTGATCAGATCTCGGACGGTATTCTAGATGCGATCCTGATGCAAGATCCCCTGGCTCGGGTCGCCTGTGAGACTGCGACAACCACTGGACTGGTGCTGATCGCCGGTGAGATCACTACAACGGCCTGGGTAGATATGCCCGCGATCGTGCGTCAGACAATTGAACAGGTTGGATATGTGAATGCTGAGTACGGCTTCGATTATCGTACCTGTGGTGTAGCTACCTCGATCGGTAAGCAATCGCCCGATATCGACATGGGGGTGAGTCGCTCCCTGGAGGCGCGCGGTATCACGGATCTTTTGACTGACGATGAGCTGGAGATGATCGGTGCGGGCGACCAGGGGATGATGATTGGTTTTGCCTGTAACGACACGCCCGAGTATATGCCAATGCCGATCAGCCTTTCACATAAGTTAACGCGTCAGCTCTCGCAGGTGCGTCGCCGGGCCTGGAATGGCAACGGCCCAATGTCCTATCTTCGCCCCGATGGTAAAGCTCAGGTCACCGTTCAGTACGACTATGGCCGCCCGGTCCATGTAGATACGGTAGTAGTTTCCACACAGCACGCCGATTACGTGGATCAGGAGCAGATCCGCCGGGATGTGATCGAGCATATCATTAAGCCGGTGGTGCCCGAAGAACTGTTCAACGACTCCACAAAGATTTTTGTTAATCCAACTGGCCGTTTTGTCACTGGTGGTCCCATGGGCGATGCCGGCCTGACTGGCCGTAAGATTATCGTGGATACCTATGGTGGCATGGCCCGCCATGGTGGAGGAGCCTTCAGCGGGAAAGATCCGACAAAGGTGGACCGCTCAGCCGCGTATGCCGCTCGCTATATCGCGAAAAATCTCGTTGCCGCTGGTCTGGCGGATCGCCTGGAGCTTCAGGTCGCGTATGCCATCGGGGTGGCCCGCCCGGTTGCTCTTTTTGTAGATACCTTTGGGACGGGACGTATCTCTAATGAAGAGATTACTCGCCTGATCAATGAGCACTTCGATCTCCGCCCTGCCGGGATTATCCAATCGCTCAACCTGCGCCGCCCGATCTATCAACCGACCGCTGCCTTCGGCCACTTCGGGCGTACGGACATTGACGCGCCCTGGGAGGCCCTGGATAAGGTTCCTATGCTCCGCAAGGGCGTTGGTGCCAGTGTTGAGACCGGAGAGGCCCGTTCTTAAGTTTTTCCTCTAAAAATACTTGCCGAAAGGTTCAAAAACCTTTCGGCTTTTTTTGTTCCTATAAATAAGTAGAATTTTTTATTGTTATTTTGTCTTAGGCAGTCCTGTATAGCCCGTGTTCTATATAAAGATATCTATATAATCGCCTTTAAGGCAGATATTTTATTTATTGTTCAGTGTGCTCATGATATTCGCGCTTCGGCGCGCCCATACTCGTACAGAGTCCCGCCGCAAACGCGTACTAGAGGGTGATAACTCGTTGCTGGCTGATCCTAATGAACATGCATTGCCTCTACCAACAACGATCAGAATGCAGGTGAATTCACGTTTCCAGGTCTGGTATACGGGCATTGTGATGGTAATAATAGTGGTTGGGCTGGTTGGTGTTTTGTTTTTTGTTGGTGGTGGAGATCTTTTTCGTCGTCCACTATTCCTGATCGTCTTTGGGGTTACACTCTTACTGACGTTTGGAGTCCTCATCGGTGCCTTTGCTTTCAACCGCTTTTTGTACAATGGAAAGCTGCGTTCAGAGATTGTAGTGAATGAGCAGGGGATCACAACCCATTACTTTGGAAAAACGACAACCGTGCTCTGGAATGAATCTCAATCTTTCGATATATGGGGTGGGAAAACGCGGCGCATGCGCTCCTTTGAGCTAGTTGGAGGGAAGAATGTCGTGCGCTGGATTGTTCCGCAACGGTACCGCGCGGTCTTTCCTTTCAAACCCACCACATCCTACGAGGAGTATTGTAAAAAGATGGGAGCGTTAGAGCAGGTGGTATGTGCGAAGACTCATCTGAAACTTTACGATCTCCGAGATAAGAAGCTGGTCCTTCTTTAATCGGTGGCCGGTTGTTCCTACCATTTCTAATGCTTTTTCTTATATAATGGGATGAGACAGAAAAAAATACGCTTGTCTTCTACGTTGAAGAAAGGAAGTTTCATTTCATGGACTTTTCGCTCAGTGAGGAGCAACTGGCTATCCGCGATACCTGCCGCGAGTTTGCCGAGCAGGAGATTAAGCCCCGCGCGGAGGAGATGGATCGCACGGGCGCGTTTCCATACGATCTTATTCACCAGATGGGGACGCTGGGCTTGCTCGGTCTCCCTTTTCCGGAAGCATATGGTGGGGCCGGGGCGGACTTCCTCTCTTATTGTCTGGCGATCGAGGAGATCTCGCGCGGCGATACCTCAGTCGGTATTACAATGGAGGCTCACACATCTCTGGGTGCGTCCCCGTTTTACCTGTTTGGATCGGAGGATCAGAAGGAGCGTTTCTTGACGCCTCTGGCGCGTGGTGAGAAGCTCTGGGCCTTTGGCCTGACGGAGCCTGAGGCCGGTTCTGATTCCGGCGGCACAATGACGACGGCGGTTCTGCGCGATGGTTCCTGGCATGTGAATGGCTCCAAAGAGTTTATTACCAATGCTGGAACCGATATGACTGCTGGTGTGACGATTACAGCCATTACTGAGCGCCGTCCAAACGGACGGAACGAGATCACCAACGTCGTTATTCCAAAGGGCACGCCAGGCTACTCCATTGGGACTCCTTACAAGAAGATGGGGTGGAAGGCTTCGGATACCCGTCCTCTGGCCTTTGAGGATTGCGTGGTGCCGGAAGAAAATATTCTCGGTCATCGTGGTGAGGGTTTTAAGCAATTTATGCAGATCCTGGATGCTGGCCGAGTGGCGATCGCGGCCCTCTCGGTCGGTCTGGCTCAGGCCTGTCTGGATGAGGCCCTGAATTATGCTCAGCAGCGGAAGCAGTTTGGGCAGTCGATCGGCAAGTTCCAGGCGATTCAGTTCAAACTGGCCGATATGGCGACCGAGATTGAACTGTCGCGCCTGATGTATCACAAGGCTGCATGGTTACATATGCAGGGCAAACCCTACACGCGTGAGGCCTCGATGGCGAAGCTTTTCGCCTCAGAGACCGCCAAACGCGCCGCGGATCAGGCGGTGCAGATCCACGGCGGGTATGGCTTCATGGACGAGTTCCCGGTCTCACGCTACTGGCGTAGCGTAAAGATCAACGAGATTGGTGAGGGGACCAGTGAGGTTCAGCGAATGATTATCGCGAAAACCTTCGGCCTCTAATCTCTTCTCTCCACAGAGAAGTGACCCCGACCTATAGTACAGGTGGCATTTGTTATAGTGTTATTAGTTAATATAGGGGCCAGTTGAATTCAAGGATTGTGACTGAAGGAATCGGATCATTGTTGTTACTGCTCTCGCTTGTAGGTGTGGGGGAGGGTGTTTGGTCTGGCAAGGCATTTTCTTCAGCCCAACTGACATTGCTTCCATTGATCGCGAAAAAGTTGGCGCGATCAAGGGTGCCGCCAACGGTGATTGGATTGCCGTTTGTACCATCAAACATTTGGTAGCCGTTATCATCGTGGCAGAGGACAAAATCTTTATTGCCTCGCAGGTTCGAGATTAATCCCCGCGTCTGCTGGATCGTTGGAACCGCGTCGGGCTGACCGTTCAAAGGATAATAGAGAAGCGTCCCGCGAATAAGCTGATCCTGCGAGGGTGTATAAACCTGATGGTCAAAGCGTTGGGACAGCGTAGCCTCAACGGTTGGCAGCGGCGTAGGAGTGGCTGGGATCGTTGTGGGCGCTGTCGTGGGCGTTGGTGTCCCCAGGGCCTTATTGATGGGCGCGGTACTCAGCCAATAGATAGCGTTCTCCGTCAATACTGGCTGGAACGACATGCCATCATCACGGAATAGCTGTTTCTCTGTGACCAGATGTTGTTGCCAGATACCCTGGGCGGGGGCCTGGGCCTCGGTAACTTGTTGTGACCAGATGTTGCTGTGCAGTTGATCTTTGCCGTTCCACTCCTCGCTCCAGTAGATCTGTCGACCGTCGCTACTGGCGGTGGGCGAGGTGAGAAGACGACCATGTGGGGCTGTGGCGAGCTCAACCCGTGTTTTCGTCGGATGCTGATCTGTGAGCTGGTAGCTCCAGAGGTGCGATATCCCTTTGTCGTCGAGCGCTGTGAGCAACAACGTGCCGGGAGTAGAGAAGATCAGACCTTGAACCGGATCAGATACCCAATCAGGTGAGAGATCCTGATGAAAGGTACCGCTCAATAGTGTCTGAGATGTAAAATTCTCATCCAAAAGTGCCAGGTTGTTTAGATCCCAGGTCCGCGTCTGAAATCCTGACTCTTCTTTACCTGGAAGGGATTTATTCATGCCAGGAGTCTTTTCGTGCCATTGAAGCCAGATGAGATGCTTGCCATCGCTGGCCTCAACGCGGATCGGGGTCGAGCTCGGTTTATCGAGCAGGGGAGTGCTGATCCGGGTCTTGCGATCCATCTTAAAGAGCATCCATTGTGCTGGTGTCTCGTTATTGTAGGCCGTATAGTACAGGGCACTCTGGTCCCCAATGCTACTGACGACATGAGTATAGCTGGTAGAGGTTGTATAGCTGGCTTTGATAACGCTAGCGGGTTGCACGACCGAGTTGCTAATACTCGTTTGCCGTTGAATATTGCCATTAGTCAACATGAGAAGCGAGGTCAGACCACCCATCATAAAGACGATGAGAATGGAGGCTGCCAGCCCTAAGATCGCATACTGGTTGATCGCTCTGCGTTGTCGTTTGCGCGCCATCTTGATAACTGGCAGTGGACCGGTCTCGGCTGTTGAGAGGGCCGCGAATTGATCCTTATAACGTGCCTGCTGAGCATGCTCATGCAGATATGGTTTAAGAAATTCTGGTGGAGGCGTTGTGGCCCCTGGCTTTTGTAGGAAGCGAGCATGCTCAGCCGCCAATGTCTGCATTAAACGAGCATGCATCGCGGGATCAGGTTGGATCTTAGGGAGCACGCGAATGCTCGCGCCAATAGAACTGGACCGGGCCAGATAGCCACGACAGGTCTCACACTGTTCTAGATGCCGTTCTAATTCGATTGTATCGGCCTCTCCGGGTTTAAGTTCCCGGTAGATGGCGATTAAAGCCTTTGCCTGGGTACAATTCACGACGTTTCGCTCGTTTCTTGCGTTTCCTGGTTGTACAGGTTAATGAAGCGCTCACGCGCGCGCATCAGGCGCATCTTCACTGCTGATGCACTAATATCAAGGATGCCCGCGATCTCCGCGCAGGAAAATCCATCATTCTCGTAGAGCCATAAGCAGACTGCGTATTTTTGTGGGAGCTGCTGAAAAATGCGCTCGACAATCTCTTTATCGGCAATCCGGCTCTCAAACCGACCACCATCATAACCGCCAGGCTCATAAGCGGAGCTGACTGTGGCCCCGGCGCGGCTTTCGTCATCGTGGGTAAAGCCTTCAGAGGCCACTCCGCCTGACTCTGAGACGACACCGGCCCCGATCCCTCGATCTTCATTAAAAAGTGAGAGTGGGAGCCAGGAGATCAGTCTTCTTCGCCTCAATGTATCGGTTGCGGTATTGGTGGCGATCCGATAGAGCCATGCCGACAGGGCTCCTTGCTGAACATTGGTCCCATTCAGTAGAGCCTTGTATGCTTTAACGAACACATCCTGCGCCAGGTCACTTGCTTGCTCCCGATTTCCCAGCAGGTGGTAAATGTAGTTTGTGATGGGCGTCTGATATCTCAGGAAGATCGCTTCAAAGTCCGCTACATCTACCCTCTCCGCGCGTTCCTGAGTGCCTGCCTCAGTATGCAG
>CAXTTV010000013.1:27959-46399 GCA_964247295.1 uncultured Ktedonobacteraceae bacterium
TGCGCTGGTTGTATCCTGGTCATTAGAATTGGTTTGTTCCTCCTCATCGGTTGTCGAGGAAGAATTCGCCTCAGAGAACTTTTCTGAGCGCAATTCTGTCTGTATATTGTAAGAACGGATAGATAAGTCCATCGGTTACATATGCGCTTTCAGGGTGGTATGCTTTTCTACCTTATGTCTTGTAGCATAGCACAAACAGCAGCTTTTTGCTGTGAGCTACGCTACAATGCGATCTGGTCTTGCGAATTAGTATAGCATACGATATCCTCTATAAGCCCTGCATTTTCTATCGCTTGCCTTTGCCGGGGTTTTTTGATACGATCCCTTTATGAGTGATGTTGAGATACCTACCCAACCGGGCTGGAATATTGTTGGGCATGAGCATACGATAGATATTCTGCGCCGCGCCTTGCTGGCCCAGCGCGTTCGCCATGCCTATCTTTTCACGGGACCAGAGCGGATCGGTAAGCTGCTGCTAGCCCGACGCCTGGCCCAGACGCTGCTCTGTACCGGCGGTGTCGATCCCTCTATAGCTTCGTTGGAACCCTGCAATCATTGCTTAAGCTGTCGCAAGGTTCTGCATGGCAATCATCCCGATCTTCATCTGATTAGCCGGCCTGCTGACAAACAATTTATTGTGATTGAGCAGGTGCGAACGCTTCAGGCGGATGCCGCCCGACGTACGATGGAGGGCCGCCGCAATATATTTATTATTGATGGCCTCCATCAAATGAACCCCCAGGCGGCGAATGCCTTTCTGAAGACGCTTGAGGAGCCAGAGCCCGATGTGGTACTGCTGATGACGGTCCCCGATCCCTCTCTTCTTCTACCAACAATTCTCTCCCGCGTTCAACTTATCTCTATGCATCTACTGACCCCCAGACAGATCCAGCGGGCCCTTGAACAAAGATGGGAGCTTTCCCCAAATGAGGCTGCTCTGATCGCGGCTCTGGCCGCCGGGCGCATGGGCTGGGCGATAGAGGCGGTAGAGGAGGAGGAGATGCTGGATAAACGGCGGGCCCAGCTTGATCTCCTGGTGAAAGTTCCGACGATGAATACGGTTCAACGCTTCGATCTCGCTCAGGTGCTGAGCAGCGATTCGGAGAATCTTCGTGCTATACTGGAGCTGTGGCTGCTCTGGTGGCGCGATCTGCTGCTGACGGCTAATGGCGGTCTGGATCTCACGGTTAATGTGGATCTGCGCCATCTTTTGCAGGAGCAGGCGAAGAAGCTTGGTCCGGCCCGGTCGGAGCAGATGGTGCGGGCTATTTTGCGAACGCTTACCTTTTTGGATCAGAACGTTGGCGCGCGTATGGCGCTGGAAGTGCTGATGCTGGATCTTCCTGCTCTGGCTTCCTGACGTGATCTCCACTCTTTCTAACTACTCTCTGCTCCGCTGCTGTCTATCTACTCTGTGAGGAGGAAGGGCTTTGAAAACTGATTTTCAGTTTCTACTGATCTCTCAGGATGCTGGTGTCCTGACAATCATGATGAACCGACCCGAGGTTTTTAATGCGTTTAACGAAACGATGCTGGACGAGATGGGAGAGGCGCTGGAGGCGGCTGCTACCGACGAAGCTGTCCGCTGTGTCGTAGTTGCTGGAGCCGGTAAAGCATTTGGATCGGGCCAGGATCTACGGGTTTTTGCCCAGATGCATAGTCATGATGAGCCTCTAGATGTACGTCCGGGCCTTCAACAGTATCATCGCCTGGTTCATAGCATTCGCGCAATGCCGAAACCAGTAATTGCGGCGGTGCATGGTGTCGCGGCAGGCGCTTCCTGTAATCTGGCGCTAGCCTGCGATCTGCGGATCGCTTCAGAGGATGCGCGCTTTGTGCAGGCATTCGCCCGAATCGGCCTGATCCCCGATGCCGGTGGGGGCTTTTTCTTGCCGCAACTGGTGGGAGTGGGGAAGGCCCTGGAGCTGGCTATGCTGGCCGAAGAGGTGAGTGGCGCGGAGGCCGAGCGGATCGGGTTGGTAAACAAGTGCGTGCCCAATGAAGAATTTGCGACGACAATACAAACATTAACTCAACGACTGGCTAGCGGCCCAACCGCAGCCTATGGATTAATTAAAACGTTAGTGTCCACGGCTGCCGATACTGATCTTCAGACGACGCTGAACCTGGAGGCAGAGCTTCAGCAACAGGCTTTCCAGACCGAGGACCATCGCGAGGGAGTGGCGGCCTTCTTGCAGAAGCGCAAGCCAGCCTATAAAGGAAAATAATTGACCGATGCGCATAGATAACCTGTCCTACAGCAATAGCCAGACTCAGGGGGCCGCCCGCCGCGCCTGGCTTCAACAACATAGTCCTGAGCATCTAGAGCAGGCCCGAGATCTGATCCTCACGGGGCTCCATCGGCGGCCCTATAGTGTTACCCCGAATGTGGTGGTGTTGGGGGCAGGTTTCTGTACCGAGATACCATTACTGGAACTGGTGAAGGGCTCCGAAGAGGTGATCCTGGCTGATCTGGATAAAAGCGCGATGCTGCAAGCCGGTTCTGAGATCAAAGATCCCCGGCTGCATCGCAAGATTGAGGTTATCCAGGTGGATCTCAGTGGCCGCCTGAGCTCTAAGCTGCGGCGATTAATTAATGGGCAGCGCTGGTCTGAGCTCATTAGGCATGGGAAAGAAGCTTTTTTTAATGCCGCCGCCGCCTGTTTAGAGGAGTGTGAGGTGCCCGATCCCCCGCCTGTCTCCGACTTTGTGAACGGCGAGTTTGGGCTGGTCATTAGCTCTTTTGTGCTCTCACAGCTTTTCAGTTATCCCCTGCTCGACCTGCTGGACCATGTACAGCAAGTCGCCCCAGATCTACTGGTGGAGCAGGAGCGCCATCGTCGCTATCAGGATGCGGTCCAGAATTTTCGCATGCGCGTCATCAACGCTCATCTGCATTTACTCAGACGGATTGTGGATCAGGGTGGGTTGGTGGTGCTGCTAAGCGATATTCGCGGCTTTGCCTTTGAAGTGACCGGCACAGATCACGACGCTAGCCACCGACGGGCGATTCCTCTTGTCCCCCGAACAATGCCCGAGCAGGTTCGTGAACACTTTGAGATGTTAGAGGAGCGGAATTGGGAGTGGATTACCGATCTGCCAACCACGGACCGGATTGGTCGCGGCTATGAGGTTACCGGCTACCTGCTCTGTGGCAAATAGAGTGTAGGAGTGATGCTTGCGACTCTGTTGGGAAATTCGGAGAAAGATCGAAGAAGGCCCGTCGAGGGCCGCGAAGACGTGCCGCATCTGGCGCACAACGAACGCCATGCCTCCGGGGAGGTCCTGCATCCCGTCACCTGGCGCACGCTTCGCGAAGCGCTCCTCCCGCACCTTAAGGGCGTTCCAAATTCCCACCACCCTTGCCATGGCCGGTAGATCGGATCACGCGTGGACCCGTGGGAAAGGGAAGCGCTCCCGTCACCACCGTCGCGCACGTAGGTGGGCCTCCCTCTCCTTTGGGAAGATGAACCCTTCATCTCGCCCTGAGCTTATACGTTGAATGCCGCTTCTAGCCTTGAGCAGCAGGCATCGCCGCCACCTCTTGCAAGGCCCTATCCAGCCGCTGCGCCGCCTCATCAATCTCCCCGCGAGTCAGATTAAGAGGGGGGATCATCCGCAACGTACTGGTTCCCAGATTATTCAGGAACAGGCCATGTTCCAGGGCTCGCTCGGTAATCACACCGGCCAGCTCATGTTGAATATTTACAGCACGCATCAGACCGAGGCCGCGTGGGCTATCCATAAATGAGTATTTGGCGCAGAAACCCGAGATCTTCTCGTTCCAATACGCGCCCATCCTGGTTGCGTTCTCAAGCAGGTGCTCTTTCTCGATGGTCGCGAGTGTCGCAAGGGCCGCCGCGCAGGCTACGGGATTACCACCGAAGGTTGTGCCATGATCTCCAGCCGTAAACACATCTGTGCGGGGACCGGTCAGCATTGCCGCGATCGGGATACCGCCGCCAAGGCCCTTGGCCATCGTGACGATATCGGGGGTGACATCAAAGTTTTCCCAGCTAAAGAACTTTCCGGTCCGGCCCATTCCAGCCTGTACCTCGTCGCAGATCATCACCAGATTCTGCTCATCACACCACTGGCGCAACCCCTGCATAAACTCTTTACTGGCCGGCCAGATCCCACCTTCTCCCTGAACCGCCTCGATCAGCACTCCCACCGTTTTCTCACTGGTCGCCGCTTTAACAGCCTCTAGATCGCTATAGGGAACCTGCTTAAAGCCATCTGGCAGAGGAGCCCAGCTTGCCTGATAAGCCGCCTGACCTGTCGCGGCGGTGGTCGCGAGGGTGCGTCCATGGAAGCTGCGATCCATACTGATGATCTCAAAAGCTCCATTGCGATGCAGCCGCCCATATTTGCGAGCAAGTTTAATCGCGCCTTCGTTGGCCTCAGCTCCGCTATTGCTGAAGAAGGAGCGCATCCCTTTGCTGCGGAAGCCTAACTGCTCCGCCAGCTCGATTGCGCGGACGTTATAGTATAGATTGGAGACGTGAACAAGTTGCGTCACCTGCTGCTGAACCGCCTCAATCACAGCGGGGTGGCAGTGACCCAGGATGTTCACGGCGATACCGGCTACAAAGTCCAGGTACTCTCTGCCCTCGCTATCCCAGACGCGCGTTCCAGATCCCTTTACCAGCGTGACTGGCTGACGTTTAAAGGTCCCTTGATAATACTGGTGCTCCAGTGCAACCCAGTCTCGTTTGTTGATCTCAGTTGTAGTCATGTTAGTGTTCTCCTTTAACAGTGAACGTGAATATGGGAAAGTTAGCGAGTGTATAGTGTGTTTTCATCGATGTATCCATGCGTGAGATCGCAGCCCCAGCCGGTAGCTGTACCCTCTCCTAGATGCAGATCGATGGTGATGATTACCTCTTTTCCCGTCATCGCGGCCTTGGCCCGAGCCTGATCATAGTCAATGACCATGCCCTGGTGGACCAGTTGAACATCTCCGATAAAAATATCATATCTGTCCTGGTCAAGTTCGCAACCGCAGGCCCCGAGCGCGGCGGTAATCCGGCCCCAGTTGGGATCTTCGCCCGCCACCGCGCATTGCCAGAGCGGTGAGAGCGCAATCCCCCGCACAACTTTGACTGCATCCGCTTTATCGCGGGTCCCACGAGCGATCACGGTCATCACCTTGGTCGCGCCCTCGCCATCGCGGGCCATCTCTTTCGCGAGATACTGTGTCAGTTGCCGCAGCGCCTCACGGAACCGTTTGGCCTCAGGATGATCCGCATTAATCGGCCTGTTGCCAGCCAGCCCATTCGCGAACAAAATACAGGTATCGTTGGTGGACATATCGCCGTCCACCGCCGTCAAATTAAAAGAGTCCGCGACCGCATCCAGCAGTTCGTTTCGCAGCCAGCCTTGCTCCAGAGCCGCATCAGTCGTAAGGTAGCAGAGCATCGTCGCCATATTCGGCATAATCATCCCCGCGCCCTTAGTGACCCCACCGAGCCGGACAGTCTTTCCATCGATCTCAAACTCCAGAGCCTGACGCTTGGGCCGAGTATCGGTGGTCATAATGGCTTCAGAGAAGGCATTGCCGGCATCCTGGCTTAATTTGATCTTGGCAACCCCGCTCTCGATCTTCTCTATCGGAAGTTGTCTCCCGATAATGCCGGTAGAGGAGCAAAGCACCAGCTCAGTATCGATACCGAGCTCACCGGCAGCCAGATCGGCCATATG
The DNA here is from genome assembly GCA_964247295.1 of uncultured Ktedonobacteraceae bacterium. Taxonomy (GTDB): domain Bacteria; phylum Chloroflexota; class Ktedonobacteria; order Ktedonobacterales; family Ktedonobacteraceae; genus CAXTTV01. Next base: position 33,663 of record CAXTTV010000013.1, read on the forward strand.
GTAGGCGTTGCGTAGACCCTTTTCACCGGTGGCGCAGTTCGCGTTTCCACTATTGACGATAATTGCCTGTGCCTCACCATTTAAAAGGCGCTGCTGACAGAGAATTACCGGAGCGGCTTTGGTCGTGCTGGTTGTAAAGGTACCAGCCGCGACACAGGGAGCATCGGAGGCAAGGATAGCAAGATCTTGAATAGCTCCATCAGACTTGATTCCGCAGGCAGTAGTGCCGGCGCGAAAACCCTGTGGAGCAGTAACACATTGGTCAACCTCACGAAATAATTGGGACAACGAAAAACCTCCTCTTGAGAAATGTTCCCGCATCTTGCACCCTTTCCTGGAAAGACCTTCGTTGTCTTTTGGAATATGTGATCCAGGTTGTGGGAACTTGTTGCTGATCTTATTGTACAATTTTTTTCGGAGGAATCATAAATTTGTTTCGTAAACGAATATTTATAAAAAAAGAAGGACAAAGCTGTCCTTCCTTATTGCAAATATACTGCGATTGCCTATTTATAATTGCCGGCCTGCGTCAAAAAGATCCTCATAAAGCCCACGATCGCAATTGAGGCGATGCCCAGTTCAATCACAATCATGGTAATCCACAGCCAGGTAAGTGTATGTTGCCCGACTAATGAATTAATCAATAGAGGAACGAGAAATGCCAGGGGAATTACTCCCACAGCGATACAACTCAGGATGATAAACGTGGGGAGCAGAATGCGCCAGATGCCTGAGTCGCGTAAATCCTCGGTTTTGGCGGTTCCATATGATTCGCGATGAACTTCTCCTGTCGTTGGTGTTGACTCCGGGGTTTTCGTGGTTACGGTTGGCTCGTTCATGAAGGTTTCTCCTGAAAAATGAACTTAATGCTGTTACATAGTATAGCACAAACAGGCTCTATGAGAGGTTTCACCGCGTTATGATGTGGCATATCAAAAATAGATCCGGTATTTTTGATACTCATCGGCGTTTATCGATAAAAGAGCTTTTTTGGATGTAATGAGGAGGACGGGACGTGTTAAGGTTTCTCCAAAAAGGACTGGATCTGATGTATCCACCACGATGTGTTGGCTGTCAGCGCAGCGGATATTCTCTTTGTCCTGGTTGTTTGCAACGTATTCCCTGGCTTTCCGAGCCTCGCTGTCAGCATTGCAGCACTCCGGTCTCTTCCTCACAATCGGAGCCTTTATGCCGCCATTGTCAGTCGCGGCCCTCGCTTCTACAATGTATCAGGATCGCCAGCTTTTACCAGGACCCACTACGCTCCGCGATCCGAGCCCTCAAATATGAGAAACAGGCTCGACTGGCCCAGCCCCTGGGAGAACTGCTTGCCTCTGAATATCTCAGGTCAGGCCAACCCTGCGATCTGCTTATTCCGGTTCCCTTGCATCCATCAAGAGAGCGCCAGCGCGGGTATAATCATACGCAACTGCTGGCGGACGTTTGTGCCCATCAGACCGGATTGAAGCTGAGATCTGATCTGCTTCTCCGTCAGAAAGATACTCAGGCTCAAGTAGGGCTCTCGGCACAGGCTCGACGCCAGAATATGGCCCAGGCCTTTCGTGGCTCTCCAGTCCTCAGGCCGGGCGATCTTGAAGGGGCTGCTATCCTCTTGCTGGACGATGTATACACCACCGGCGCGACTCTGGAGGCTTGCGCGCAGCCTTTATTAGAGATGGGAGCCTATACGGTACGTGGCCTGGTCCTGGCAACGCCAATCAGAAAAGAACAAAAAATGAAAAATCCATAGGTAACGTAGTGATATAATAATGCTCAATAGAACGTATATATCACAGTCATCTATTTTTAATGGGATTTGTCTCTATCATATAAAGAGAGGAGCCTCGCGTTGGGCAGTAGGAAATGGCTACGAGTGGGTTTAATTCTGCTCCTGGTCGCTCTGGTCATTGTTCTGCTTTTTGTGTTTATCCGACCCGGCGGCGATAGTCGGCATGTAACGCTATCTACGTTGCTGACCGATACGCGAAACAACGTTGAGAACAAACAGCCAGTCACTCTAACCGTTGGCAACAATGTAATCACCCTGAGTAAGAACCACGATCCAGCAGCTTCTAAGGAGGTCGCTGGCGTTAACGATAGCTTTGATATTACAAGGTCCCTGAAAGATGCAGGGTTGGATTATACTACAAATCCATTTCTGACCCTTCAATACGATCCTCCCAGTGCTTTGAATGGCTGGTTGCCCTTGCTTGGGACGTTGATACCGACACTTTTAATCGGTGGAGTTCTTCTGTTTATGATCCGTCAGTCGCAAGGAGCCAATAATCAGGCCCTGTCCTTTGGCAAAAGCAAGGCGAGGATCTTTACGGGAAGTAAATCAATGGTGACCTTCACGGATGTCGCGGGCGTCGAGGAGGCGCGCCAGGAGCTTCAGGAGATTGTGGAGTTTTTGAAGTATCCCGCTAAATTCGCCGCGCTGGGAGCCCGCATTCCTAAGGGGCTGTTGCTGGTCGGGCCGCCGGGATCTGGCAAAACCTTGATCTCGCGTGCGGTCGCTGGTGAGGCGGGTGTGCCCTTCTTTAGTATCAGCGGGTCAGAATTTGTGGAGATGTTTGTGGGGGTAGGAGCCAGTCGGGTTCGGGATCTGTTCTCTCAGGCCAAGCGCAATAGTCCATGTATTGTATTTGTAGATGAGGTCGATGCTGTGGGCCGGCAGCGGGGCGCGGGCCTCGGCGGTTCTCACGATGAGCGTGAACAGACCCTCAATCAGATCCTGGTTGAGATGGACGGCTTTGATACTAATACCAATGTAATTGTCATTGCCGCTACCAACCGCCCAGACGTGCTTGATCCCGCGCTGCTGCGTCCCGGTCGCTTCGATCGTCAGATTGTACTGGATCGGCCAGATATCCGGGGCCGGATCGCGATTCTGCGGGTCCATACCAAAAATAAACCGCTTGATAAGCAGATCTCTCTGGAGACCATCGCCCGGCAGACTCCCGGCTTTTCAGGGGCCGATCTGGCGAACCTGCTCAATGAGGCGGCGATCCTCACGGCTCGCCGCGATAAGCGCACCATTGGTATGTTGGAGATTGAGGAGGCCATTGATCGGGTGGTGGCTGGTCCAGCGCGCAAAAGCCGCCTGATCAGTGAGCGCGAGAAAACTATTACTGCCTATCATGAGATCGGGCATGCGCTGGTCGCGCGAGCGTTACCCAACACTGATCCCGTACACAAGGTTTCGATTGTGGCACGGGGGCAGGCTGGCGGCTTTACGATGCTGCTGCCGACTGAGGATCGCTACCTGTGGAGCCGGCCCCAGTTTGAGGATATGCTGGCCTATGCGTTGGGTGGGCATGTTGCCGAACTCATCACTTTTGGGGAGGTCACAACCGGCGCGTCTAATGATATCGAGAAGGTCACGAAGATCGCGCGCTCTATGGTCACCGAGTACGGTATGAGTAGCCGGATCGGTCCGATCGCGCTCGGGCATAAAGAGGAACTGATCTTTCTGGGCCGCGATCTGAATGAGCAGCGCAATTATAGCGAGCAGACCGCGCGGGAGATCGATGAAGAGGTGCGAAGGATTGTCCAGGAGGCCTTTGATCGCGCCTATAATGTGCTGATCCAGAATAAGTCCCGGCTGATCTTGATTAGCGAACGCCTGATCAAAGAGGAGACGTTGGAGGGTCCCGTCTTTGAGTCTCTTTTCAACCAGCCATTAGATGAAGAGATTGATGGACCCTCGGTTACGGTTCAGGTTCCGCCTCAAAGAGATTATCAGAGCCGGGATGAGGAGGCGCTGCTCCCACAGGAGCTAGAGGAGTATCCAATCCTGCCTCCGCAGATCCCTCCAAGGTATCCTACCAACAGCTCGTTTCCTCCCTCAACGTAGGGTAGTAGCTTGCGACGCTGTTGGGAAATGGGGAAATGCCCCTTGGGCGCGGGAGGAGCGCTTCGCGAAGCGTGCGCCAGGTGACGGGATTGCAGGATCTCCCCGGAGGCATGGCGTTCGTTGTGCGCCAGATGCGGCACGTCTTCGCGGCCCTTGACGGGCCATCCACCCCCGTAAGCAAGCGACTCCCCTAACCTCAGGTCTACGGAATATTCAGCCCTGGATAGAGCCGACGCGCGATTACCAGGCGTTGCACTTGAGCGGTTCCCTCAAAAATGTCAAAGACTTTGGCATCTCGGAACCACTTTTGGAGTAGTTGTCGATACTGCGAATCTTGTCCGGGGGCGCTGATTCTAACGCCAGTAGCGGTGGCTTTCATAACCAACTCGCTGGCAAAGGCTTTGCTCATCGAGGCCTCTTTTGAGTTCGGGATGCGATTGTCGGCCATCCAGGCGGCGCGCCAGACCAGGAAACGCGCCATCTCAATCTCTTCCCCGATCTCTTCGATATCGTTTTCAACGTCGCGTCGTTTATGGATGGGATACCCGGCTGGAAGCTCTTCGGCAATCCAGGCTCTGGTGGTTTCATAAGCGGCGCGGGCGATACCCACAGCCATTGAGCCTACGGAGGGACGGGTCGCATCCAGTGTCCCCATCGCTGCCTTAAATCCAGCTTTCTGAACCTGTTCTCGCCCTTGAAGTAGATGATCTTTGGGAATTCGACAGTTTTCTAGAATCATCTCAGCCGTCTGCGAGGCTCGCAATCCCATCTTTTCTTCGATTCTTCCCAGGATCAGGCCCGGCGTGCCTTTGGGAACTACGAAGGGGCGAATGCCCTCGCGTCCCAGGCTGCGATCAATGGTGGCGAAGACAATTGTGATATCGGCTCGTGCTCCATTGGTGATATAGTGCTTGTGCCCGTTAAGTACCCATTCGTCACCGTCCAGGTGGGCGGTGGTGGATAGGCTGGCGACATCCGAGCCGATCCCCGGTTCCGTCAGAGCCAGTGCTCCCCAGTGCAACTGCCCATCCAGAAACGGACCCAGAAAGTGGGCCTGCTGCTCTTTTGTTCCCTGGGCCAGGATCGGCGGTGCAGCCAGCCCCGGACCGGGGATCGCCGTGGAGAGCGCGGCATCGCCCCAGGCCATCTCTTCCTGCATCAGGACGCCGAGCAGGTTATCCTGCTTTGGTTCATCTCCGGTGTGCTGGCTACGTGCCTGGGCTGCCGAGCCGCCCCAGAAGCGTTTCTGCATATTCCAGAAAAAGGACTCAGGGATCTTCTCGGTCCAGTCGCATTCCAGGGTGATTGGTCGCATCTCTTCAAGGGCAACCTGATGAGCGTGATCGCGAACATCCTGCTGCGTTTTGCTGAGGGTAAAGTCAATCATGATTGATTACTCCATTGCTGCTGCGTCGCGCATCCACATCTCTACAGGATGATCTTGGATAAAGCCAGCCCCACCCAGTACTTGAACCGCATCGGTCGTGATCCTCTGAGCGATCTTTACGGCCTGCCTCTGGGCCGCCTCAGCCTGACGGACCAGCTCTCGGATCTCCTGCTGTCCATTCCAGCTTGCGGCGGCCCTCCAGGTCAGCAGCCGGGCTGCATCCAGCTTCATCGCCGACTCCGCGACAATAAAGGCGATCCCCTGATATGAAGCGATTGGGCGACCGAAGGCTGTGCGTTCTTTGGCGTAATCGCGGGCATACTCAAAAGAGGCACGGGCAATCCCACAGGCCAGCGCGGCCCGAAGAATGTTGTACAGGGCCACCGTGCGCAGGACTCTGAGATCTCCAGCCTGCCCAATCAGCGTGCTCTCGGGGAGCCGCACCTGTTCCAGTGCCAGCGAGGCGCTGGGGGCGGCCTGCATTCCCAACCGATGCTGATCAGGATTGATTGTCAGGCCCTGGATCTCCTCCGGCAACGTGAATGCACAGATTCCATTCGTTCCGCTACTACCCACCAGCCGGGTCAGTATGATGCGTAGTCCCGCCCTCGCTCCATGGATGACCGCGCGTTTGGCTCCGTTCACAAGATACTCATTGCCATCTGGCCGGACCTGAGCTTGAATCTCCGCGATGCTATAGCCCCCACCCGGCTCCGCGAACGCCAGGCTGCCAGGCATATTGTGCTCTGCGCTGGCGAATGCCGGTAGATACTGCTGTTTCTGGGAATCATTGCCCGCCTGAGCGATCAGCGTCGGAGCGATCAGCGAGCCGATCACATTTGAGGCCAGTCCGCCGTCTCCGAAGGCCAGCTCCTCCGTAATGAGCGTATAGGTCACGGCCTCGATCGGGCCAGAGCCGCCATACTCCTCGGGGAAGGGAGCTGTAAGCCCTGTCTGAGCCAATGTCTGAAGAAGACTTGAAGGGATATCGCCGACTTTTTCGGCCTGGCGACCAAGCGGTCGCAATTCCTGGATCGCCAGACTGGCCGCCAGTTTGCGAACCTCTTCCTGTTCATCACCGGGTGCGAAATGAAGCATAAGCGCTGCATCCTTTCGTGTGAGTCAAGGTGGTGATATGGGAACACGAACATAGCGGATAGGGCTTAGCAAAATAAGGGGTGAATGATAGCTGCTAGAATTGTACGCGAAACGGGCGGACTTTTCCAGCCCATCTATGAATATGGTCAGCAAATGGCGTCGGAGAGCACCGGGATTTATAGGGGAGTCTCAAGCGACTCTGTTGGGAAAAGAAGAAGCTGTTCCTGTGCAGGGAGAGACTCGAATGGGGTAGATCGGGTCCGCACGCGACCCGATCTACCGGTCATGGCAAGGGTGGCGGGATTTTCCCAATAAAGTCGCTTGCTTACGGGGTTGGTGGACCGAAAATCTTGCCCCGAAGACTCCTCTACGTAGCCTGCTTGCTCCCCAAGCCTCTGTTAGATTTCCCACCAGAGGCGCAGGAAGTTCCCTCATTATTTAAGGATTAGTGGCAGGTGCTTGACTCCATAGACGAAGAAGCTTCCGACCTTTTCCAACTGAACGCTCTGGTCTCTGTGAATCTGTGGGAGTGTCTGCCTTAAAGCTTCAAAGGTGATCCGCCCCTCCAGACGGGCCAGGGGCGCGCCCAGGCAGAAATGAATCCCATGCCCAAAGGCGATATGCCGGTTTGGCGTTCGGCGAATGTCGAACGTATCGGGATTGGGAAACTGATCGCTGTCCCGATTGGCCGAGCCGATCCATGCCGTGACCCACTGCCCCTTTGTAATTTCCTGATCTCCCAGGGTTGTATCAGCAACGGTGATGCGGAACATGCATTGCACCGGTGAAAGATATCTCAGTACCTCTTCTACTGCGCTCGGAACCAGCGAGGCATCACTGCGCAACTCTTCCCAGGCTTCCGGATGCTGCTCAAAGCAGAGGATTGCGTTGCCGATCAAATTAGTGGTAGTCTCGTTGCCAGCGACCAGCAGCAGGATACAGAAGCCAACAATTTCTTGCAAGCTTAGATGCTCGCCATCTACCTGAGCGGTAATGAGATTGCTGATCAGGTCATCCTGGGGCTCGCGGCGGCGTTGCTCGATGATCCCGCCAAAATACTGAGCCATGTCTATCTGCGCCTGCGCGAAATTCCCACTAGAGTTTCCAATAATCTGATCGGACCAGTTTTTGAATTTTTCCTGATCCTGAGTGGGGATGCCCATCATCTCGGCAATCACCGTAACCGGTAGAGGATAGGCCAGGTCGTCGATCATATCCATGCGGTTTCGGTTTTTGATTGGCGTTAACATCTCTTCAACCAGTTCGCTGATCCGATTCTCCATTCGAGTGACCGCACGTGGTGTAAATGCCTGCGTAACAATGTTGCGCAGCTTGCGGTGACGAGGTGGGTCCAGGCTGATGATGCTAGAATTGATGGCGTCTTTGTCCCCTGAGGGGTCGGCCCGCTCCGAGGAGAAGGTCGCATGTTCTGAAAGCACACGTTGAACGTCATCATACTTGAATACGTTGATGCTGCGATACTGAGGTTCAACCATTACAGGTGAGTTCTGCCGCATCATCGCGTAAAAGGGAAAGGGGTCAAGGGCCTGTTCGTCTGAAATGTTCATTATGCGTTTATGCTTTCTATTTTTATTAGTACTTCTATATTGTACCAAAAATATACCATGCATAACACGTTCGTTTTGACCATCTGGCCTCAATAGTTAACTTATTTTAATGAATTCCATCAGAAGACTGGGTTTAACGATGTGATACCGTTCATCGGTTTCAAGTTCGTCCGCGACCTGTCGGATCTCGCCCGGTCCCATATTCCAGGCCAGTACATAGACGTTCAGGTAGAGTGGACGCCTCCGCTGCATCCGCGCGGCTCGACGGATAACGCGCAGCGCCTGAGTCCTGCTGCCGACCAGTCCCAGATTGCGATAAAGAGGTATTCCATCGTTGATTATCATCTTCGATTGCCATCGACCGGCCCCACTTAATAGGCCCTTTAAGCCGTAGCTTTTGAGCGTTTGAAGATAGCGTTGCTGAATAATGGTCGCGGTAAACCCCATATCACCCCCTAGAACGGCGGAGAGCAGGTTCAGGCCCCGGCTATGCAAGGTATCGGTATCCAGAACCTCCAGAACGGAAAGATCCATCTCTTTCATCAATCGACCGGTGAGATCCAGAAACCAGGGCAGATGTTCTGTGGGCCAGCGCGATGGAAATATATAGCCGGCTCCGCTTGGGCCGGCGATCATCTCGTCTTGATCGCTCGCGCTTTTTTGATAGTAGGCGGCTATCGAGGGCGCGGCCTGACTGAGGGCCGGGGCGATGGTCCAGCCGATTGGAACCGTCCCTCGCGCCGGATCATGCCAGAGTTGCCGCATTCGGTGCTGAGTGTACTGAAGATTATCGCCGTCACTCATAGTAAATGAAACATAAATTTTTCCATCTTCGGCTTCTGGCTCGGTGCTTTCTACTTTAGTATTGCGCGTGCTGGTTGTTTGCACTCCGGATTGCAGAGCCGTCCAGACCTCCAGGTTGGTGAAATAGTCTGAGGCCAATACCGGGATGGCCGCCTCTGAACATAGGGTGACGCCGCTCCCTTCATTAATAAACCAGCCCATATGTACCGCTCGTGGAGGGTAGCGCTGGAGGATCTCCTGAAGTAACACGCGTTCCGATCCTGGCTTCCTCTGATATGGAAAGATATCGCGTGAGTCCAGCCAGTAGACAAAGGCCCCGGTGGCGATCAGGAAGGGGCGTAGTCCAACACTAATACTCGGATTCATCCCGGCCACGACTCGGGCGGAGCTCTGGTCAAGAAAATGCTCTCGCGCCCAGGCATAGGCCTCCGCCCGGCTTTTCCAGTGATAGGCGCGTAGATCAAACAGAACGGAAAAGTTGTAGGGATCGCTGCGGAGTTTATCCGCCAGTCCTGGTGAGGCAATCAGGGCGTTTTGTTGTCCCGCGATGGTCGTCGCGACATTGATGCTATCAATAAATTCTGGGTCATAGATGACTACCCCTTCGATGTGATCGCGATAGGCCTCAATCACTTTTTCCTGGGTGGTTTCGTATCTTGCCTCGCGGATATCGTAGGGTATGATATCCTGGATCTCGGAGAGCCAGCCGGGATCATCGTGGTGACTGATCAGATAGAGATGGGGCTGAGGGCGGTTAACAATTCCAGCTAGCGAGGCCAGCAGGATCTGAACATCCTGATGTGTCCCACGTATATCATAGATTTCCAGATGTTCCGGGGTTTGAAAGGCCGGTACCAGCCGATCCACCGGCCAATCTATTAAAGAGTAATGGTTTTTTTTATCCATAAAAGGCTCCTTGCTTTGTACCAATCATAGGCTTTCCCCTTGATTTCCCTGACGCTCTCTTGTATGCTACAAAGACATCTTACCCGGTTATCTGTACTGTACCTTTTGTATTTTTCTGTTCTGCTCAAGGTTGAGCCAGAAAGGACCTGGTATGTCAGATCACATGTTCGCTCCTGAACTGTTTCGCCCTCCTCTTGATCTACCTGAAGCTCCTTACGATACCCTGCTGCGAGAAGCGGCTGAACGGTCTCCTGATCGACCAGCTATTGTTTACCATGATCTCATTTATACCTATCGGGAAGTGGTTTCGATGGTGAATTCGATCGCGAACGGTTTTCGCGATCTTGGTTTGCGGAAAGGGGATCGTGTCTGTTTGCTGCTCATGAATAGGCCTGAATATACCATCTCATTTATGGCAGCCGCGACCATAGGGGTGGTGGTCAGCCCGATGAACCCTTCCTATAAGGAGCGGGAGATTGCCTATCAGCTTGCGAATTCTGAGGCATCGGCGATTGTGGTTCAGCAGGAGCTGGCTCCCCTATTGCGAATTGTTCTGGCTCAGCATAATCTACCTTTTCTTAAGCAGATCATCGTGACTGGTGCCAGGGTTCCCGAGGGGCTGCCCAACGCCATGACCTTCGCCAGCCTGATGCGCCAGTCCTCGCCAAAGAAGCCAGACGTTCAGGGGATCACTCCGGATGATCTACTGGCGCTACCTTACTCTTCTGGTACAACTGGCCTGCCTAAAGGCACAATACTCACCCATCGCGCTCTGCTCTCAAACAACCTTCAGTTTACTACATCTTTGGGCGTAAGCTTTACCGACGTGGCCTTGCTATTCCTGCCGTTCTATCATATCTACGGCGCGATGCTGACCAATAGTTTCCTGGCTTGTGGCGCGACGCAGATTATGATGGAGCGTTTCGATTTTATGCAGTCGCTGGAGCTGTGTGAGAAGTTCAATGTCACATACTACTTCGCGGTCCCACCGATCGTGCTGGCCCTGGTGAATGCGCCTGTTCCTGAAGAACTGCTCAAGAGTAAGATGAAAACCGTGAAATACGTCTTTTCGGGTGCCGCGCCTCTCCCAATGGAGCCCGCGCGCCGCTTCCAGCAGAAGACGGGCATCCCAATTGTCCAGGGCTATGGTCTGACCGAGGCCTCTCCCCTGACTCATACTCAGCCCCGTGATCCCAATCTGGTCCGGCTGGAGACCGTTGGCCTCCCTGTCCATAATACAGAGCAACGGATCGTTGATATCGAGACTGGTGAGCGCGATCTACCGCCGGGTGAGGATGGAGAGATCATCATTCGCGGTCCTCAGGTGATGAATGGATATTGGAAGGCCCCTGAGGAGACCGCTCAAACTTTGCGAAATGGCTGGTTGCACACCGGGGATATCGGACATGTGGACCCCGATGGCTATACAACAATTGTAGATCGTAAAAAGGAGATGATCAAGTATAAGGGCTTTGGGATCGCCCCTGCCGAGCTAGAGTCCCTGCTGATGGAGCATCCAGCGGTTCTGGACTCAGCCGTGATCGGTATCCCAGATGACGAGTCAGGCGAGATCCCCAAGGGCTTTGTCGTGTTGCGCAAGGACCAGCAGGCCACGCCAGATGAGATCACCGCCTTTGTGAATGGCAAACTCGCAGGCTATAAAAAGATCCGCGAGGTTGAGGTGATTGACGCAATTCCTAAAGTCGCGTCCGGCAAGATCCTGCGCCGGGAGCTTAAAGAGCGTGAGAAAGCTCTGCGCGCTAATCGAGATCTCACTATGTAGGCCCTCATATCACTAAAAGGACTGGAAGAAATACACATCTTCCAGTCCTTTGTCTTTTTAAGAAAGCGATCAGGAAAGGGCCATGAGATAGAGACCCCGCGACATCGCTTCTCCCGCGAGCGCACAGACCACGACAAGATAAAGCATTCCAGTTGCTGACTGGAACGAGCGATCCCGAATCAGCTTCCAGGCCAGCCCACCCAAAACCAGTGGAATAATCAAGCTGACCAGTACCCGGACCCAACCGATCGCATTGGCGCTGAGCGGTGTAACCACCTGGGCGTCGCCAGGCTTCACGTTTTTAGCATTGCCCTGAGGGGCGCTTACCGCTTGCTGCTGCACCGAAGGACTGGTGGCTGCGGTCGGATTAATCCCTGTGCCGAAAGTCAGGAAAGCCTGCATCAACACGGCCAGCAGGACCAGCGTGGTCGCGAACTGCAAGGGTTTCTCCGAGAGCGCCGGTGTGACCAGATACCAGTGTCCGAGCCACATCGCCGTCATCACCCCACCCATTGCCAAGGCTGCCGCGAAAAATCCTATAACGGCCAGACTCTGCCCCAAACCCGTCGGTGCCAGCGTTCGGAACACCATTCCCATGACAAACAGTGTCCAGAGCCCGGCAATCGTCACCAGAGCCCCGCTGATCAACCGGAGTATCCGGATCGTATTCGCTTTGTTTTCCTGTTTCCCATCCACGCCAGCTCGACGATCCATGACCAGGAACAGATTGTAGGGAAGCATCAGCAGCAAGAACAAAAGCAGTGGCAGCGCCAGTTGTCCGGTCCAGGCTTTGTCCAGATGCGCATAGGTATTTAACAGTTCAGGCGTCACAAAGTTTTGCTGGAACAGATAGGTCAGGCCAGTCAGGGCCAGATAGATAAGAGCGTAGGAGACCAGAAAACCTCGTTTGACTTCGTTGCGCCAATCCAATAGAAAAAGCACCGCGAAGGAACCGATAGATAATTCGGTCATCACTATAAAAAGTACCAATGGAAGCGTCTCTAACATACAGTTCTGTATCCTTTTTGCCACGATCAAACAAGCCCTCTGAAGGCTGCCATGATTTTCGTGCGCCAGTATCAAAAATCTCTTTCCAGATTGTAGCGATAATCCGTATTTCCGACAAGTGGCAATCTGTGCATAGGTTTCCATAACAAGAAAGTTCTGATAGGTTACTTTTGTATTGACAGCGGGTTACACCGTCTTTATAGTAGGGAGTACTGGGTGTTACGCTGCACACAGAGGTATCTTTTGGGAGAGGAATAACTATGCCACGCTGCCCCAACCCCCGTTGTCAGGCTGATTATCCTGTGGGTACATTTCAATGTACAAACC
>CAXTTV010000014.1:0-13024 GCA_964247295.1 uncultured Ktedonobacteraceae bacterium
CTTCATGCTTTCCATCTTTTAGCCCCTTTGGAAAAAATCTGCAATCTTAGTGTATTATCATGGGCCTGGAGATTTTTCTTTGGAAAGATGCGCATATATGTTAGTCACTCCATTTTAGTCGATCAGGTATGATTTTATGAAGAATTTCGTAGAGTGAAATGGAGCAGAGTGGAAAAGCATAAGCGCACAAGTTATTTATTGTGCTTCAGGCAGCAGAAAATGCCGGGCTTGTAAGCCGGCTGAGGAAAAGTAGGGGGGATCTTGCGATCAGGTTGCGATAGATTTTTTGAAAGGATCTACTTCCTCAAGCGGCCAGAGCCACACTGCTCAAGAGGAAGGTGATGGTGCTGGTAGCCACTGGGCCACCTCCTGTTTTAGGGTATGAATAGAATTAGAACGTCAATGAACTCTATCATGCACATTAACTGCTCGTCAAGGACGCTACGCTTTCTTGACACGGGAGCATCTGGGTAGGAGTCGACCCCAGAGATCCATATGTCATCTAATTTATATTTTCTACGCTTTCCCTCTGTCTGATCCAATGGCGGACCTCATCAGTTTTATGATGTTTGATCTGCTCATGTATTCGGAGGCTCTCCTTCGCGTATTCAAGCGCCCTTCGGGTATGTTGAAGCGCAGCCTCGACCCGTGCCAGGCCGTAAAGGGCTCTTGCGTTGGCGTCAAACTCGTCTTTTAGGGAACAGATGAGAGACCTTTGAAAAAGTCCTTCCGCCACTTCATAATGTCCCCGCTCTAATTCAATCTCTCCCATGCCCGCCAGATCCGACGCGATATATCTCCGGTAGCTGATCTCGCGGGATATGGTTAGCGACTCATCATAGCAGTTTTCCGCGAGAGTCGCCTGGCCCAGGTGCTTAGAGATCTGAGCAAGATTATAGAGCACACGGCAGAGTAAGGGCCGATGATTGATCGATCGGGCCAGATGTAAAGCCTGTTGGTAATAGTCGCTGGCCTGGCCGGCGTTCCCGCGTTGGTTGGCGATCTCTCCCAGCCCATTGAGAAGGCGAAGCATATATTCTTGATGCCCTATCTCTTGAGCAGAATGTAATCCGTTGAGATAGTTGGTCTCAGCCTCAGTATCAAGTCCTTGCATTCCAGCGACCGATCCTAAACCATTATAGATATGAATGATAAGTTCTTCCTGATTGGTCTGCTGAGCGAGGACCAAAGCCTCGTAATAGCAATATTCAGCCTCAGTAAAGCGGTCCTGGTGATATAGGACCGTCCCCAGACTATTGAGCAATCTACTAAGGTGCCTGTTATCTCGAACATTTTGAGCGGCTTTAATGCCCATGCGAGAATATCTCTCAGCCTGTTCGTAGTTTCCATAACGGATCTCGATGGTGCTCAAGCCCTCTAAGAATGGCAGGCTCTGAACAACAGGTTGGGCTTGTTGGGCTTGTAAGAAGCCGGACTGATAATACTGTTTCGCCTGGTCGTGCTTCCCATGTCGCTCCGCGATCTCCCCCAGGTGGTAGAGTAGACGGATCTCGCCCGGTCGATCCATTAACTCCTGGGCAAAGTGAAATGCATAGAGCAGATAGTGTTCCGCATGCTCATACCAGCCGCGTACTAACCAGAAGGGCAGGAGGGAAAACACGAACCGCACAAAAACCGCTTTTTGATCCTGTCGGATGGCAATATCGAGGGCAGCTTGAACAATGCCATATTCTTCTTCAATCTGTCCATAAGCCTCTGTGTGTTTTTCAAGCCAGGAGACGGTATCCTCCAGAAGCCCCTGTCCCTTTTTTTTCTGCACGTCGTTTTGATCATCCATGCTCATACAACTTTCCTGATAGAATGGCCTCAATGTAAGATGTGGGCTCTTACGATTGTTGGGTTTACCTATAAACTATAATTGTACCAAGTTTGCCGGACTGTTCTTTAATTGTACTGGAAACAACCTGTGTTTCTCAAGTAGCTTTTCTGTCCGGAAAAAGCGTCTGGTCACAAATTTTATCAATTTTGAGCTCAAATTTGGGGAAAGTTATGGACGGGAAGGAATTTTATGATAAGTATCATATATATAGCTGTTTAGTACCTGCTATAGTAGTTTTGGGTATACCTATTAGATTAAATTCATTTTCTACAGGAATACGAACAATTTATAGAGTAATGCATCTAGTTTTATAGACTATTCATCTTTCTGCTATAAGGGTATAGAAAAAGGTAATAATGCATTTTCATCTGAAAATTGTCTATTTCTCATTTTATGAAAGCAGCTTCTGGATCGACGCGTGGCGGGCATCATATCAGGATATAATGCCCGGCGATTCTTCATGTAAAACATCTTCTCTGTCAAACTGTAAAAAGTTCTGGCTCTGGTCGCAAGGCAGATAATTGAGGTTCGATAAAAAGCCCACGACGCGAAAACTGGTCAAGCCTGGCTTGCAGGAGATCCATCTGTTGTGGAGAGTCATAGGAGGAGAGATGTTTGCCAATGAGTGTGAGGGCTAAGGGAAGGGTTCCCACTTCCCGCACCGTCTGCTCGATGGCTTTGGGTTTCTGTTTCGCGAAATGAGGAAGAAAAGAGGCTAAGAGTGCCTTCCCCTGGTCCATCTTCAATTCGGGAATATGTGTGGTATAGCGCAGGCTGAGCCGGGTTGCTAAGTCGGTGAAGCGGGTTGTAACCAGATGTGCGCATTGCGCGCCCCCAATCTGGAGGGCCAGAGCATCCTCGACTTGCCAGACATCGTCAAGCACTAACAGAAATCGACGTGAACCGATGTGTGAACGCAGACTTTTTGCCAGAGAAGAGAGATTATAGTGTTCTTTAAGCTCTTCTGCTGGAAGCTGTAAGAGGTTTCCCCAACGCGAGAGATGCTCGAAAGGACGAGAATGGGAGCCGGGACTGGCCCAGAGAATACCATCGGGGAAACGCTGCTGAACCTCTGGCGTTTGAATCAGAGTTAGTAGCAGCGCGGTTTTGCCAACTCCTGCTACCCCATGAAGCGTGAGGGGAGGAGTAATCTTTCTGGTGCACAATTGTGTTGTTAACAAGCTCACAAGGGAATTGCGTCCCACCAGTCCCGATGGCGGTAGATTTTGAAAGGGTATAAAGGGATCGTAGAAGAATGATTTTTTCGGGCTGGTTTTCATAAGCAATCCCAGCGCCTGAATATCTTTCCCGAATAAGGCGCAGAGCTTTTCGCGGAAGTGGGGGGAAGGCAGGAGGACGCCACGTTCCCATTGACTGATAGAGATGGAACTTGTTCCAAGAAGTTCAGCAAGGTGGGATTGTGACCAGCCACGTTGTTCTCGCTCATAACGCAAAAGAGTTTTTTGAGTCATTGAAACAATCTCCTTGTTTCCCTGTCTATGTATCTTAATGGTAGACCATGTGCTTTCAACATTATCGTGTGTAGCTAAAAACTACATCACTCTTTTTACGATGTTCCCGACCTTTTGCTCCATATTTACCTAATAGTCATGGTTACATAGTATGTGTGAACATTTAATTTGTAAAGAAATCTCTAAATGATAGCTCTATAACAAGCTTTTGGGGAGATGGTGGATTTTGGGTCTGACGAAGGCGATCTTTCGTATCGTAAGTAGGTTTTGGCGTTTAAAAAAGAAAGAACAATGGTCTATAGTAGTTCCTCAGTACTACATCTTCTATCATAAGAAGTAGATATCTCTCTATACAGGGTATAATAGCGTTAAGATGTTTTTTAAAACACTCTGAAATACTTCGTCTTTTTTGTTTATCAAAGGTTTCATTTCTTTTCTTAGATAGAAAAAATGTCATAAAGTTTCAGGGGTATTTCAGGATCTCTATAAGGATGAGTTTGTGGCTACATCACAACGTCAAATATTTCGCCAGAAGGCGATTGAGCAACATCGGCTACGCCAGGAGCGGGATGTGCTTCCACCCTGGACGCGTCCACGGGTCGCCGTTTTTTTGTGGATTCTGATTGGGTTGTTGATTGGCACCTGTATTCTACTCTGGTCGGTTCGTGTTCCTACATTGGTGACTGTGAATGGTGTGGTAACACAGATGCCGGAGAAGCGAGGAACGCTTCTCACTGGTGATGTTGTCGCTGTTATTTTACTTACGCCGGCGCAACGTTCCCTACTGCACTCCAACCTTCCTGTTACCATTCGTTTAATTACGTCGGGTGTGACGATGCATCAATCGTTGACGTTTGTGGAGTCCAGGATGCTTGGGCCAGACGCGATTCGTGACCGTTATCATCTGCAAGGAAACCAGACACAACTACTTTCAGGCCCTCAGATAATCGCATTGGTGCGGCTGGGGGCATCTCAGGAAGCGCCCGAACTGGTAGGTAGCGTGTGTCAGGCAGATGTTCAGGTGGGATCGCGCCGCGTCCTTTCCCTGATCCCACTTCTTGGAAATTTCTTCCCCGAGTAAAACAGGGTTAAAAATATGATACATGAAAAAAAAGTACATCTTCAGGAGCTGAACGAGGCGTCTGAGGGCCAGTCTTTAGAACAAGCGTCTCCAATGCCGATAAAAGGGCAAAGCAGCACACCGTCCAACGAAGCTTCGCGTGAGCATGACGATCCAGAATGGCTTTTCCGACCGGCTTATGCGTTACCCCATCGTTTCCAGGAATCTAAGAGCGGTCACGGGCTTTCGAAATACGGGTTTGTATCAACAAGTTCGGTGCCCGTTGTCTCCATACAAAAGACGCAGCCTTTGCAACCTGAGGAGCAGAAGCCCCAGAGCCCCTCGACAGGTGAGGGTGCGAAAGAGGCTCCGGCTCCAGTGGCGCACCGTCGCTCGCTGTGGTCCAGGGTGAGCCGCAAACGTGTACCTGAGCTGCGACAGGTAACGGCAACGGAATGTGGGGCCGCCAGTCTGGCGATGGTGCTATCCTACTATGGTCGGCCTACTACCATCTCCGAAATTCGTGAGCGGGTTGGGATTGGACGCGACGGGATGTCCGCGCTGGCCGTGGTCAAAGCCGCGCGTCAGTACGGTTTACGTGTACGTGCGGTCTCACTCCAGGAGTCGGATCTGCGGGCCGTCCCTCTTCCAGCGATCGTCCATTGGGAATTTAACCATTATGTGGTTGTGGAGGGCTGGTCCCCTCAACGTGTGGATATCGTTGATCCCGCGCAGGGACGCCGCCGGCTTACCGCCCAAGAGTTTGATGAGAGCTTTACTGGCGTCGTTTTGATTCTGGAGCCGGGTGCTCACTTTGATAAAACTGCGGTGGCTCCGCAGGTCTCTTTTAGCCGCTACCTGCGCTCTCTGCTCCGGTCCCATGGCCTTTTGACGCAGATATTGAGTGCCTCTCTGCTGTTGCAGATGTTTGGTCTGGTCAGCCCGTTCCTCACACAGACCATCGTCGATCAGGTTTTGCCGGGGCGCTCGGTGGATCTGCTCCGGGTATTGGGTCTGGGAATGCTTTTTTTGCTGCTGGGCCAGGGCGTGACCATGCTGTTACGCTCCTCTCTCTTAATTGTCCTTCAGACACGCCTGGATGCCCAGATGCGGCAGAACTTTTTCGAGCATCTTCTGAGCCTGCCCTATCGTTTCTTCCAGTTGCGCTTTAGTGGAGACCTGCTCGCGCGTATCAGTAGCCATAACGCTGTCCGTGATTTGCTTACTGACCAGCTTATATCCACAATGCTGGATGGCAGTACCGTGCTGGTCTATCTGATGATTTTGCTCTCGCGCTCCCTATTGACCAGCATGGTGGCGTTGGGGATTGGCCTGGTGCAGATTAGTGTCTTGTTTGTGACCGGCCCGATCGTGCGCCGGCAGACCCGACAACTTCTGATCGCCCAGGGTAAAACTCAAAGCTATCTGAACGAAGCGCTTTCCAGTATCGCAACCCTTAAGGCAGCGGGAGCCGAGCCCCGCGCCCTGAATAAATGGACCAACTATTTTTTTGATGAGCAGCATATTTCGGTAAAAGCAGCCTCGATCGCTGCGGTTACCACGATGATTATGGGGATGCTGCGTTTGGGAGCGCCTCTGCTGTTACTATGGGTAGGCGCGTGGCAGGTGATCCAGGGCTCGATCTCGTTGGGTACAATGCTCTCGCTAAACGCACTTGCCAGTGCCTTTCTGGTTCCACTAAGCTCGCTGGCTACAACGGGACAGCAGGTGCAGCAGGTGCGGGCACACTTTGAGCGGATCGCCGATGTGCTGGGAGCTGAGTCGGAACAAGATCTAGGGCAGGTGCAGGAGCCACCCCAGCTATCAGGTCGGATAGAGATGGAGGATGTCAGGTTCCAGTATGATCCACAGGCCCCGTTGATTGTGCGAGATATCTCGCTTACCATTAAGCCGGGGCAGAAAGTTGCTCTGGTAGGCAAGACGGGATCTGGAAAAAGCACCCTTGGGAAAATGCTGATCGGCTTGATTACTCCGACCCAGGGCGCTATTCGTTATGATGGTATCCCATTGAATACCTTGAATTATCATGAGGTGCGCAGGCAATTTGGGGTTGTTATGCAAGAAGCCGCGATTTTCAGTGGCTCCATTCGTGAGAATATCGCTTTTAATAAGCCCGATATGGGATTGGAGCAAGTGGTGATCTCCGCGAAGAAGGCGGGCCTCCATGAAGATATCCTCAAGATGCCGATGGGCTATGAGACGATGGTCTCAGAAGCGGGAAGCGCTCTCTCGGGTGGACAGCGACAGCGGTTGGCCCTGGCGCGGGCGCTGGCTCCTGAGCCGGTGATCTTGCTTCTAGATGAGGCCACAAGCAGCCTGGATGTCGTCACTGAGCAGTATGTGGACCGCCAGCTCAACCAGCTTTCTTGCACGCGGATCGTTATAGCTCACCGATTAAGTACAATTCAGAACGCCGATGTGATCCTGGTGCTGGATCAGGGGAAGATCGTCGAGCGGGGCACGCATAATGAGCTGCTGCGTCAGGGAGGGTTCTATGCCCGCCTGATCCGGGCTCAGATGCAAGCCAACGTTGTAATGTAAGCATTTTGTGACTCTGTGGAAGGATCAAAAACTGATCCTTCCACAAGGGGTATTCTACGATGGCCATGGATGTGAACCACCCTGATTATCTACAGAGTGCTCAATCTCTTTTATCCACTTTTCGAGTCTTTCTGCCTTATAGTGTTTTATGTGCTTGAAAAGGGTCAAGCTGTCTTTTCCATATATCAGGGCCTGCTCTAATTGGTCATGCGCCTCTTCTACCCGAGCCAGTGCGTAGAGGGTGTGAGCCTTGATGTCGGAGTCAAGATCTGTATCCTGGAGGGCTTCATGTAAGGTTATTCGGGCCTGCTCTAATTGTTGTTGTTCCAGCAAGATTTTCCCCAGTCCAACACGTGCGGCTGCGATGATCCTTTTGTATCCAATCTGTTGAGCCAATGTCAAAGCTTCTTGATAAGAGGCCCTGGCCTGATCTGTTCTCCCTTGTTTTCGAGACACTTCCGCGAGATTATAGAGTATGTTGCAGATAAGAGATTGCTGTCCAATTTTGCGAGCTATCACGAGAGCTTCTTGATAATAGGTAATGGCCTGATCCCGATCCCTTTTTCGATTTGCGAGCACTCCCAGACCATTAAATAGCCGAACAATATTTTCTTGATGGCCCATCTGTTTCGCGAGTTGTAGCCCCTCAAGATAATAGGCTTCAGCCTTGTCATTTTTCCCCTGTCGTTCCGCAGCGGCTCCCAATCCGTTCCAGATACGACTGATCAATTCCCGCTGCCCACTCTGTTGAGCCAGCGTTAAGGCTTCCTGATAAGAGAGCTCGGCTTGCGAATAGTGCGATTTATAATGTCTCAAGAGACCCTGGTTATAGAGTAGGGGGCCAAGCTGTCCCTGGTTTTCACCTTTCTGAGCCAGTTCGAGGCCTGCCAGACAATATTTTTCGGCTTGCTCATAGTTGCCTTGCCGGATCTCAATGGTGCTTAACCCATGTAGAAAGGGAATGCTTTGCTCTTTATTGTTCTCCTGTCCAGTTCGCTGTAAGCCTTCCTGGTAACAGGTTCTGGCCTGTGTATAATTCCCCTGTCCCTCCGCCATTTCTCCTAAATGCTTGAGAAGACCTATTTCGGCGAAGCGGTCATCAAAATTCTGGGCGGCCTGGATGGCTTGCTGCAAATAGTTCTCGGCTTGTTTATACCATCCCTGTGTTTTCCAGAATGGAACAAAGGAGAGGACCAGCTCGACAAACGTCGCTTTCTGCCCCTGGTTCCTGGAAATCTCTACTATCGACATAAGATTGCTATATTCTTCCTCGATCCCTTCTCTGTCTTCCGTATGCTGCTTTAACCAGGAGAGGGCATAGTTCATTAGGCGTTGCCATACTGCCTGGCGCTCATCATCTTTTAGCATTGTACTGCGAGCATAGTCAGCAATGGTCTGATGTAAAGCGTATCGTCCTATCTCATAACATTCGACCAATCCTGTATCCAGCAGGTTTGTAAGAATCTCCTCAGTTTTGGGTATCAACGCGGATATCAATTCTTTGGAAATGCTGTTGGGTTTGGCGGGGAGAACCGCTAGATGTCGCAAAGCTTGTTGAGCAAGAGAAGAGAGCTGCTGAGCGCTTACCGCGATCACGGCTTCTAACGATATGGATTGCTCTGGAGGAAGGCTGGGATGATGCTCAACAAACGACTGCGGTTGCCTGATATGTAGCAGGGCTGAGCGATCACGCAGTTGCTCAAGCGCGGTTTGCAACCGTCGAGGTTGCTTCATGTAATCATAGGGATAGAGGTGTTTGCCGATCAAAGTGAGGGCGAGAGGGAGCATGCCTACTTCCCGAACGAGTTGTTCGATAACTGCCGGCTGCTGTTCGGCCAGATGAGGCAGAAAATGTGTGAGCAATGCTTTGCCCTCAGAAGCTTCCAGTTCTGAAATATGGATGTGTTTTTGGATACCAGGTCCTGTTGTAAGGCCGGGGAAGCGGGTAGTCATCAAATGAGTGCAGTTCACTCCACCGACTTGAAGGGCCAATGCATCTTCAGCTTGCCAGACGTCATCAAGGATCAGCAGCAAGCGACGTGAGCCGATGTGGGACCGCAAAGCCTTCGCGAGAGAAAAATGATCTTGCAGGCTTTTCATTTTCTCCTGGGGTATCTGGAGAAGGTTTCCCCAGCGAGAGAGTTGCTCAAAAATATGAGGGTGAGGGCCCATACCAACCCAGAGGATGCCATCGGGGAAGTGTTGCTGGATGGCTGGATTACGGGTAAGCGCAAGCAGCAGGGTTGTTTTGCCCACGCCAGGGAGACCATGAAGTATGAAGGTTGCTGCGCGAGGAGTGGCGCATACTTGCTGGGTTAGGGTATGCAGCAAGGCTTCTCGACCAATCAGGCCAGAGGATGGTAAGGCCTGATTTGGAAGCAGTGGATCGTATAAAGCGAACGATGCTGATTGAGGCTCCTCCGTCTGTCTCAATAGTCTAAGGGCCTGGGCATCTTTCTTAAATAAGGCGCAGATTTTCTCTCGGAAATAAAGAGAAGGAAGAACATTTCCTTGTTCCCAACGGCTAATAGAGATGGGGGTTGTTTCCAGCAATTCAGCAAGGCGTGATTGTGACCATCCACGTCGTTCGCGTTCAAGACGCAAAGGGGATTTCTCTGTCATTGACATAATCTCCTTTTATCTATAAAATTACACGGATGCGGACTTGATATGGTATCTGCTCCCTGGACCGACACCCAGACTACCCCCCTTTTTTATAGCATTTATTCTTTTTATGGTCTCTATTATCATATAACATATAGGATCATAAAAACGTTTTTATAAACTATTTTCTTCTTGATTGTACGAACCTATTCCTCCACGCACGGAAAGACGCGAGCGACCATCCTGACGTGCTCAGTACAAAAAATCTTTTTTTTAGATGCTACTCTTCGTTAATGGATTTGGTTTTTCAGGAAGGGGCATTTGTAGAAGCCTCAAGCTGCTTTACCCATTGAGAGATATCATTTGTTCTATGGGATACAACCTGCTCATGCATCTTTAAACTTTCCCTCCCATACTCAAGCGCTTTGTTCAAATTATCGTGTATAGCCTCGATTTGAGACAGGCCGTAGAGCGCTTTAGAAATAGTTTCAACATCATCTTTTAGAACCGATGCAAGGGCTTCCTGAAAGAAAACTTCCGCTACCGTTGAGTTTTCATTCATCAACTCGCATTCTCCCAAGCCTACCAGATTAGGTGAAACAAACGCTCGTTCGCCGGTCTCGCGGGCGATTTCAAGGGATTCCTGATAATACTTTTGAGCTTGCTCCCATTTTTTCAATCTTTGTACACTTTCCGCGAGATTGTGGAGTACATTGCAGATGAGAGAGGGAGCACCAATCTTTCGAGCTTGAGTTAAAGCTTGTTGATGGTAAATCGTAGCCTGCTCATAATCTCCACGTTCACAAGAGATAACCCCCAGCCCATTTAGCAGATCTGGGATAAATTCTTCGTGGTCGATTCGTTGGGCGAGCGTTAAACCTTCCAGAAAATATGTTTCGGCCTCCTTGTCGCGTCCTGCCAACCAGGTGACAGCTCCCAGATTATGATAGATCCGTACTGTGAGCTCCTGCTGTCTCGTTTGAATTGCCAGTGCCAGAGCTTTCTTATAATATGTTTCCGCTTCAGTAGAACGGTTTTGGAAATACAAGGAGATGGCCAAGCTATTCAATAAATCACCGAGCTGCTTGTCGTCCTGGGCCTTTTGAGCCAGCTCGATTCCTGAACGGGCGTACTGTTCAGCCTGCTCATAATTCCCCTGATGGTTCTCTATCCCCCCCAATCCGCCTAGAAAAAGGATGTATTCTTCCAAAACCTGTTCCTGCTGTGCCAATCGCATCCCATCTTGATAATACATGCGGGCCTGCTCATCTCTGGCCTGCCGACGGGCGATATCACCCAGGTACTGAAGGATGCGTATTCGCATTCTCTGATCCTTTTGTATTTGAGTGAGAGGAAAGACCTGTTGTAGTAAGCGATTGGCTTCTGAGTACCAGCCGCGCGAGAGCCAGAACGGCATCAAAGAGAATGCCAACGCAACAGGCTCTTTTGAGAGATTGAGTTGTATCGCGAGTTCGAGAGCGGCGAGCAGATTCGTATATTCGGGTTCAATCCCCTTATAATCCTCGGAGTGTTTCTCTAACCAGGAGAGAGCATACGAGACAAGGTTTTTTTTAGCCTGTTCCTGTCCGGTGTCTTCTAAAGATAGTGTGTTAGAGGCATAGTCGGCAATGGTTTTATGAAGTGTATAGCGGTTATCTCCGTAGTTTTCTACCAGTCCAGCATCCATCAATTCATTTAGTGCCTCCTCGGCATTGGGAGTAAGGGCCGTCGCCAGATCCTCGGGAAAGCTATTTGGTTTAGCAGGCACCAACGCTAGATAGCTCAGGGTCTTCCGAACATCTGGTGGAAGGTGTTGGATGCTCACCGCAATCACCGTCTCCAGGGAAAGTGGTTGCTCTGGAGGAATACTGGGGTGATGTTCGATTAAGGATTGTGGCTGGCTCAGGTGTAGTCGTGCCGAGCGATCGCGCAATTGCTTTAACATAGCATGCAGCCGGCGATTTTGTTTAAGATAATCATAGGGGTGAAGATGCCTGCCGATCAGGGTGAGGGCCAGGGGTAGCATCCCTACCTCTCTAACCAGTTGCTCGATCATCTCTGGCTCCCGCTCCGCCAGATGAGGAAGAAAAATCTCTAGAAGCGCTTTCCCGTCAGTAACTTCCAATTCAGAGATACGGAGGGCGTGGTGAATGCTCAATTGGGTCGCGATCGTTGGGAAGCGAGTCGTAACCAGATGGGTACAGTTAGCTCCCCCAACCTGGAGTGCCAGGGCATCCTCGACCTGCCAGATGTCATCGATGACCAGGAGCAGGCGACGCGATCCAATGTAAGATCGCAGTGTTTTTGCGAGGGAGGGAAGATCGGGTGAGCTGTGTATCTCTTTCTGTGGGACTCGCAAGAGATTTCCCCAGCGAGAAAGATGTTTGACCAGATGTGGTTGGGGCCCCAGGCCCGCCCAGAGCACACCATCGGAAAAATACTGCTGGATTTCTGGGTTCTGGGTCAGTGCGAGCAGTAGAGTTGTTTTACCAACACCAGGAAGACCGTGAAGCGTGAGCGTTGAGGCATGCGGTTCCGTACAGAGTTGTTTGGTGAGCGAGTGAAGTATCGCATCTCGCCCGATCAGGCTGTCAGTTGGAAGGATTTGAGATGGAAGTAAGGGATCGTAGAGAGAGAAATCCTCTAATAGAGGAGGATCGATGGTTTTAAT
Organism: uncultured Ktedonobacteraceae bacterium; assembly: GCA_964247295.1. GTDB lineage: Bacteria > Chloroflexota > Ktedonobacteria > Ktedonobacterales > Ktedonobacteraceae > CAXTTV01. The sequence goes on from CAXTTV010000014.1 coordinate 12,210, forward strand.
GACTAGGCCCAGAGCCCGAGCATCTTTCTCAAAAAGAGAGCAGAGCTTCTCACGGAAATAGAGAGAGGGAAGCACTTTTCCTTGCTCCCACCGCTTAACAGAGAGCTCACTCGTTCCAAGAAGTTTCGCCAGTAGGGCTTGTGACCAGCCGCGTTGTTCTCGTTCAAGGCGTAAAAGAGATTTCTGGGTCATCTAATGTTCCTTTTGTGTATTCCCTTTTTGAGGAGTCTCTGCCGCTAACTCTTCAAGCTGCTTTACCCACTCCGGGATCTCGTTTGTTGTAGAAAAACGGATCTGTTCATGTATTTTTAAGCTTTCTCGTGCGTACTCCTGAGCTTTTTCCATACGTTTGTGCGCTGCCTCGATCTGAGATAAACCGTAAAGGGCCTTTGCTCTGGCATTCAGGTCGGTCTCAGGAGCCAGTGTGAGCGTCTCGTTAAAAAAAGCTTGTGCCTGCTTCTCGTTTCCTTTCTGTAATTCGATTCTTCCAAGTTCTACAAGATTGAGGGTAAGAAAGAATTTATAGTCAGTCTCGCGAGAGATATTCAGGGATTCCCGACAGTAGTCTTCAGCCTGCTCCCATTTTCCTAAAGTTGCTGAGACTACACCAAGATTATAGAGGATATTACACGTCACAGACCGACTGTCGATCTGACGAGCCAGAGCTAATGATTGTTGATAATACTCTGAGGCCTGTAGATAATTTTCAGCATGGTCAAAGACGACCCCGATTCCATTAAGCAAGCGAATAATATATTCTCGATGACCGATTTCACGCGCGAGGGCCAGCCCTTGTTGATAGTAGTCGATAGCTT
>CAXTTV010000014.1:13068-21915 GCA_964247295.1 uncultured Ktedonobacteraceae bacterium
CCTGATGACGTGGGAGCGTTTCTCCAACTGCGGACCCTAATCCATTGTAGGCCCGAATAATTAGTTCTGGCTCCCCCACCTCTTGAGCGAGCTGCAAGGCTTCTCTATAGGTAGTTTCAGCCTGAGAATGGTGGTTCTGGCACTCATAGATGATGCCCAGATCAATCAAGAGCATACTTAATTGCTTGTGATTTTGAGCCTGACGCGCCAGTACGCTCCCTAAAAGAGCGTACTCCTCTGCCTGATTATAGTTGCCAGCGTGAATCTCAATTAAACTTAGCCCTTCTAGAAAGGGAATATTCTCCATTGGGACATTTTCCTGTCGCGTGAGATTCATTCCGTCGCGATAATACATTCTGGCTTGTTCAGATTTAACCTGATAGACAGCGACTTCTCCCAGGGCTTGCAAGAGGTGGATCTCCAATATTCGATCTTGAAGCTTTTGAGCAAGTGGAAAGGCCTCTTGCAGTAATTGGTTTGCTTCTGTGTAGTGGCCCCGTGCCAGCCAGAAAGGCATCAAAGAAAGTACTATTTGCACCGGTTCTTTTCGCGTCTGGCGTTGCATCGCGATAGAGAGCGCAGCGAAAAGATTCGTATATTCTTGATCGATCAGCTTGTAGTCCTGGGAGTGTTGTTCTATCCAGGAAAGCGTATAGTGGATCAGGCGTATTTGTGCCTGTGACAGCTCTTCTTCTTGTATAGATGCCATATTGGAAGCGTAGTCAACAATTGTTTGATGGATCGTATAGCGATCGGCTCCATAGCTTTCGATCATTCCGAGATCCATCAATTCATTGAGGATCTCTTCGGCGTTGGGGATGAGGGCAGTCACCAGTTCGTCGGAGAAGCTGTTGGGTTTGGCTGGTATCAGTGCCAGGCAGCGGAGGGCGCGTTGCGCGCCAGGGGAGAGATGCTGCACACTGATAGAAATGATTGCCCCCAGTGAGAGAGGCTGTTCTGGCGGAAGGCTAGGATGATGCTCGACGAGAGACTGTGGTTGACTGAAATTCATACGTGCCGAGCGGTCACGCACCTGTTGAAGTGCCGCATACAGCCTTTGTGGTTGCTTCAGATAATCATAGGAGAAGAGATGTTTCCCAATCAAGTTGAGTGCCAGGGGCAGCATTCCCACCTCTTGAACAAGCTGTTCGATGATCTGAGGATTTTGTTCCATAAGATGAGGAAGAAAGAATGCCAGAAGAGCTTTCCCCTCCTCCGCTTCCAGCTCGGAGATATGAACGGCATGTTGCATGCTTATCTGCATCGCGAGATTGGGGAAGCGAGTGGTGATTAGATGAGTGCAGTTCACCCCACCGATCTGCAAAGCAAGAGCATCCTCGATCTGCCAGATATCATCGAGCACTAGGAGCAGATGTCGTGAGCCGATACGGGCTCGTAAGACTTTGGCGAGGGTAGCGTGATCGCGCACATTTTGTAGTTCCTCCCTGGGGATCTGCAAAAGGCTTCCCCAGCGAGAGAGGTGCTCAAGAAGGCGGGGATGAGGACCCAGGCCGGCCCAGAGAATGCCGTCAAAGAACTTTTGATGAATTTCTGGCATTCGGGAAAGTGCGAGCAAAAGCGTTGTTTTGCCCACACCAGGAAGTCCGTAGAGAGTGAGGGTGATAGGGTGAGGCCCGGCACAGATCCTTTGCGTGAGCGAATGGAGTAAGGAGTCACGTCCGATCAGGCCGGTAGATGGAAGAATTTGAGATGGAAGGAGTGGGTCGTTAAGGGCTACGGGCTTTGATTGAGTTGTGATTGTCTTTGTGGTCAGGCCGAGATCTTGAGCATCCTTTTCAAAGAGTGTGCAGAGCTTTTCCCGAAAATAAAGAGAGGGAAACACTGTGCCGCGCTCCCAACGACTGATCGAGAGCGGACTGGTCCCCAGAAGTTCGGCGAGCCGATTCTGTGACCAACCCCGCTTCTTTCGCGCTACACGCAATGGGGAATGCTTGCTCATCTCCAAAAAAGTTCCTTCCTTAAAATATATCGCACAACCTTTGTTTGTTAAACAGGATTGTTTGAACAGGAGCATCGAGTTCGCTTTGATGTTGTGGAATATCCCAATGTTTCTATTATAAAGAATTCTTAATATTTTTAAACCATTGGGGAATCTCATTGGTTTTGTGGTGTGGGATCTGGTCGTGCATTTCTACACTTTTTTTCCCATACTCGATAGCTTTCTGTTTATTCTTTTGGGCATCTTCGATCCGGGCCAGGCCATAGAACGCCCGTGAAGTAGCTTCAAAGTCATTGCTAAGAGCGCAATCGAGCGCTTCCAGGAACAGGGCTCCGGCCTGTGGATAATGGTGTTTCGCCAGTTCGATTTCTCCCAGTCCAGCCAGATCCAGGGCAATAAAACATTGATAGTTAATCTCGCGAGAGAGCTCAAGGGATTCGCGGTAGAAAGTACTAGCCTGCTCAGGTGTTTTTAGGAGTTCCGAGACTTTCCCAAGATTAAAAAGGATATTACAGGTAAGGGAGCGAGAGCCAATCTGGCGGGCTGGAAGTAAAGCCTTTTGATAGTACCTGTATGCCTGTGTATGGTCTCCGCGTTGACTAGAGATGACCCCCAATCCGTTGAGAAGGCGCAATGTGAGTTCTTGATGTCCAATCGCTTGCGACAGCTTCATCCCCTTCTGGTAGTAAGCCTCGGCCTCATCATAGAACTCATGTAAGCTTGCCAAAGCTCCCAATCCATTATAGATGCGAATGATCAGCTCTTGTTGCCCCGTCTGTTGAGCAAGGGGAAGGGCTTCTTTAAACGTAGCTTCGGCCTCAGCAATGCGGTTTTGATAGTCCAGCACAATGCCAAGATGGGTGAGTAACATACTGAGTTGCTTATGATCTCCAGCCTGTTGAGCCACTGCGATCGCCGTTCGACAGTATTTCTCAGCTTGCTCATAGTTCCCATAACGGCATTCGATCACATTCAAGCCTTTTAGAAAAGGAATGCTCTCTGTTCGTAATGGTGTTTGTTGGACAAGATCCATCCCCTTCTGATAATAGGCTTTCGCCTGCTCGTTATTGGCCTGACGTTCAGCGATATCGCCCAGGGATTGAAGAATATAAATTTCCGCTTTATGGTCCTGTCGTTTTTGCCCAAGGAGAAGCGTCTGTTGCAAAAAACGGTTGGCCTCTGAATACCAGCCGCGCACCAACCAGAATGGCATTAAAGAGTGTACTAACTGGATCGACTCCGCGTCTTGCTGCTGATGCTGGATCGCGATCTCAAGTGCGGTAAGCAGATTACGGTATTCGTAGTCAATCAGCTCATAGTCCTCTGAGTGTTGGCTTATCCAGGAAAGGTTATAGGTTATCAGGCGTATTTTTGCTTGCTCCTGGTCTCCTATGTTCATGGTAGAGGCATAGTCAACAATTGTTTGATGGATGGTATATCGGTCGGCATCATAGCTTTCGACCAACCCGGCATCTATCAAATCATTCAGAACCTCCTCATCGTCAGGAGTCAGAGCTGTTACCAATTCGTCTGAGAAGCTATTGGGTTTGGCTGGGAGCATCGCCAGATGTTGGAGAGTTTTTTGGGCAGCAGGTGAGAGATAGTGGATACTTACCGCAATCACCGTTTCTAAGGAGAGGGGTTGCTCTGGTGGGATGCTGGGATGATGTTCGACAAGGGATTGGGGACGACTCAGGTGCATGCGAGTGGAGCGGTCACGCAGGTGCTGGAGCTCTGTATGTAGACGCCGCGTCTGTTGCAAATAGTCATAGGGATAGAGATGTTTACCAATGAGAGTTAGTGCCAGAGGTAGCATCCCTACATCCTGAGCCAGTTGCTCAATGGTCTCAGGTTCCTGCTCCGCCAGATTGGGGAGAAAGTGGGTAAGAAGAGTTTTGCCCTCTGTAGCTTGCAATTCAGAAACGCGCAACGTGTATTCCATACTGATCTGTGCCGCGATATTTGGGAAGCGAGTGGTAATGAGATGAGTACAGTTGACTCCTCCAACCTGAAGAGTGAGGGCATCTTCGATCTTCCAGATGTCGTCAATGACCAGGAGCAAGCGCCGCGAGCCGATATGAGAGCGCAACGCCTTCGCGAGTGCCGGGTGGTGGTGGAGTCCTTGTAGTTCTTCCTGGGGGATCTGTAAAAGGCTTCCCCAGCGGGAAAGGTGCTCAAGAAGATGGGGATGAGGACCCAGGCCGGCCCAGAGAATACCATCAGAAAAATAGTGTTTGATCTCTGGGATCTGGGTTAACGCGATTAACAATGTGGTTTTACCCACACCTGGAAGCCCATAGAGGGTAAAGGTGGAAGGTTGGGAAGCTGAACAGAGTTCCTCGGTGAGAGATTGGAGTATAGCTTCTCGTCCAACCAGACCGGTGGATGGCAGAATTTGAGTTGGGAGCAGTGGATCATATAGGGAAGTGGGTCTTGGTTGAACTTCGATTGCCTGCGAGATGAAGCCAAGAGCCCGAGCATCTTGCTCAAAAAGCGTACAAAGCTTTTCACGAAAGTAGGGAGAGGGGAGCACAGTCCCACGCTCCCAACGACTGATCGAGAGCGTACTGGTTCCTACTAACGCAGCCAGTCGGGCCTGGGACCAACCACGTTGTGTTCGAGCCATCCGTAGCGAGGACGAATTTTTCATCATCGAAATAACCTCTTTCTATTTTACTCTCTTTTTGGTTGATACTGGTTATCACATTGGGCATCAATATCTCTAATACATCCGAGGTTCAGTTTCTTTCTGATCTCTTTACGAACATGGCTTTGAGTTGTTTTACCTACTTCCTAATAATGCTATTATCAGTCTCGATGGCGCTTAACCCTCTAAGGAATATTCTCAGTAGATATATGCCCTTGTTGAGTCATTTATATAGCGCCTTGATCATACATTTTCTGGCGTCAGTCGCTTTAAAGGTGTGACTTATTGTTGCGTTTGAGTGTGTTCTGTTAGCAAGCTTTCGAGTTTTTCCACCCAATGAGGAACGTCATCGGTTTTTCGATGTGGAATCTGCTCATGTATTTTGATGCTCTCTCTTCCATACTCCAACGCCTTTTGCGTCCGTTCGCGGGCAGCCTCAATCCGAGACAGACCATAAAGGGCTTGCGAATGAGCAGAAAAATCATTTGTAAGAACCGCATCAAGTGTTTCCCGAAAAAACACCTCCGCCTGCTCATAATGGTGGTTATGCAACGCCACTTCTCCTAATCCTACAAGATTTGAAGCAATAAATCTTCGGAAGCCGATCTCACGTGAGAGTTCAAGGGACTCCTGGTAGCAGTCGTGTGCCTGATCCCATTTTCCCAATACCTGCGAGGCCTCCGCGAGGTTGTAGAGAATGTTACACATGAGGGAGCGATAGCTTGTCTGCCGGGCCAGAGTTAATGCTTGCTGATAGTAGACATAGCTTTGCGTTTCGTCTCCACGTTGCCCGGAGGTTACTCCCAGTCCGTTGAGAAGGCGAATGCTATATTCTTGATGCCCCATCTTTTGTGCTAGTTTCATCCCCTGCTGATAATACTCCTCCGCCTCTGCATCTAATCCCTCTAGACTTGCGGTTGCTCCCAGATTATTATAGACGCGAATAATCAATTCCTGTTGCCCGGTCTGTTGAGCGAGAGAGAGGGCTTCCAGATAATAGGCTTTTGACTCAGCAAAATGATCTTTATAGAACAGAGCAATGCCCAAACTATTAAGCAGCATGCTCAACTGCTTTAAATCTTGCACCTCTGTCGCCAGTTCGACACCCTCACGACAATACGCCTCCGCTTGATCGTAATTGCCATAGCGGATCTCAATCATACCCAGCCCTTTTAAGAAGGGAATGCGTTCTGCTGGAACCTGTGATTGTTGAGCCAGACGCATACCCTCCTGGTAGTAAGCTCTGGCCTGCTCATTATTAGAATGGCGTTCGGCAACCTCCCCCAGGTATTGCAAAATGTGCATCTCCGCAGTTCGATCTTGAAGTTTCCGTGTGAGGGGAAGCATCCCTTCTAAAAAGCGGATTGCCTCCGAGTACCAGCCCCGCACCAGCCAGAATGACATTAAAGAGAGCCCGAGGCGAACGGGTATGTCTTGTTGATTTTGCTGGGTCGCGATCTCAAGGGCGGTCACAAGGTTGGTATGTTCTAGTTCGACCTGCTGGTAATCCTCGGTATGCTTCTCCAGCCAGGAGATGGCATAGGTCACCAGACGCATTTTCGCGTCTTCCATCTCGTCTTCTACTTCTGACTGCATATTGGAAGCATAGTCGGCAATTGTCTGGTGTAGAGTGTAGCGATCAGCCCCATAGTTTTCCACCAGGCCGGCGTCCAACAGGTTGTTCAGCACTTCCTCATTTCCGGGTGTCAGGGCGGAAACTAATTCCTGAGAAAAGCTATTTGGTTTGGCCGGGAGCATCGCCAGATAATGCAGGGCCTGTTGCGCACGAACCGAGAGCTGTTGCACACTAACCGTGATCACCGCCTCCAGCGAGATAGGTTGCTCTGGAGGAATACTGGGGTGATGCTCGACAAACGATTGGGGTTGGCTTACGTGTAGCCAGGCCGAATGATCGCGCAACTGCTGCACCGCTGTCTGTAAGCGGCGGGGTTGTTTTAAATAATCATAGGGGTAGAGGTGCTTGCCGATTAACGTCAGGGCCAGAGGCAGCATTCCTACCTCCTGAACCAATTGCTCAATTGTTGTGGGTTCTTGCTTCGCCAGATGGGGAAGAAAACGACTCAAAAGTGCTTTTCCTTCTCTGGCTTCTAACTCAGAGACATGGAATGAGTGTTTCATGCTTAATCCCGTCGCGAGATTGGGGAAACGCGTGGTGAGGAGATGAGTGCAGTTAACGCCTCCAACCTGAAGAGCCAGAGCGTCTTCCATGTGCCAGATATCATCGATCACCAATAACAAGCGGCGCGAGCCGATTTGGGAGCGTAAAGCCTTGGCGAGTGAGGTACGATCAGGCAGATTTTTCAGCTCCTCCTGAGAGATCTGCAAAAGGTTTCCCCAACGGGAGAGGTGCTCGAAGAGATGTGGATGAGGACCCAGACCGGCCCAGAGGATGCCGTCGGAGAACTGGCTCTGAATTTCTGGAATTTGAGTGAGGGCGAGCAAGAGTGTTGTTTTGCCCACACCGGGAAGCCCATAAAGTGTCAGCGTGGAAGGATGGGACTCCGCATGTAACTGCTGAGTAAGGGAGAGGAGCAGATCCTCGCGCCCAATCAGTCCCGTAGAAGACAGGACCTGAGATGGAAGCAGTGGATCTAAGAGATATGGTGTCTCCATTTGAGGCTGGGAGGATACCTCAGTTTCTGTAAGCAAACCGAGATTTTCTGCATCTTTGTCGAAGAGAGAATAAAGCTTTTCACGAAAATAGGGAGAGGGCTGCACCGCCCCTCGTTCCCAGCGACTCACTGAAATGGAACTGGTCCCGAGCAATTCAGCCAGTCGGGCCTGGGACCAACCTCGCTGTTCTCGTGCTATCCGCAGTGAGGAGTTTTTGACCATCGAAACCTTCTCCTTCTATCTTTACTAATCGTATAATAAAGTTTATATTCCTATATTCAGCATGTTTTGTAGATGTCATTTAAAGCTCTACATAATTTCTATACGTCTCTTTTATTTTTTTGTTCCATTTCTAGGCTATAGTCATTCCTATAGAAGATATATATATTTAAATTCATGATTAGCGCAAAAAGTTTTGTCACAGCTTAAAGAAACTTCTATATCTAGAACAACAGTGGACGCATTATTCCATACAAGGATAATTACACTACTTTCCCTATTGTAGTCACGTATTATGAGGAATGAAAAGATTAAAGACCTTTCCTAAAAAAATTCTTGTCTTCTCTTTGGATCTGGATAAAATGGGAGTTTTATCTATTGATCTAAGTATTTATATTTACTGTTTAATAATTTTTTAACAGAGTAATTGGTAGAAGGTACTTTTTATCTTTAAGCTCGACAAGATTAACCACAGTTGAGGGAGGAGTAAGAAGCTTCGGTTCTAGAGGAGGTGGAGGTAGGGATAGTGGCATGAAGGCCTTTGACAAATATCTGTGCAACTGGGATCATTCGCGAAGGAGTCTGTCGTTGTTGATCCCAGTGCGGATAGCGTGAAAATTGATGTCAGTGGTATTCGTCCGTTAGAACGTCGTAGATGCGTTAATGGTGCCTGCCGCCACCATCGTGACATCACCGCTGACCTGAACAGAAGTGATTGCGTCAGTGGTCCCGGCAATCAGGACCGTAATCTCGCTTGGGCGACCAACGAAGCTACCCTGATGAATAATCAGAGGCTGGTTTGCCTGAGCTTTTCCATAACGGACAAGGTATGCCCCGGTGGGGCCGCCCGCGCTGCCGGTGGCGATATCCTCGACGCGGCCAGTGTTATCCCAGGTACGTCCCTCCATAGTCGGAAGATCAAAAACATAGACAAATTTGGCCCCAATTTGGGCAAGCAGGCTCTCAAGATCAGGGTGGATGATCCGCGCCTGTTCCAACCCCTGCTTGAGAATGACAAGTAGATAGGGGAGGCCCGTCGAGACTACCTGCATTGGAAGGGTTTCGTCCAGATACTTGGGAACAAGATTCAAGGTTTGAAGGATTTGCTCCTGTAGTTCCTGAGATGGAATCGTTCCGAAGGTCGGAGTACCCTGTTCCATAGTCGCCGTATACCCATGTGTTTGTCGCCGTGTTGTCACAGGAATGCTCCCAGCATTGAGGTGAAAATGCCAGTGGGCCATTGGCTGATCTTGAGCTCTTTGTTCATGGAGCACGCAGGCCGCGCCAATCACGGGATGTCCGGCGAAATCCAGTTCTTCCTCCATCGTAAAAATCGACGCCTTGACCTCAGAGGATTTGGGCGGTACCTGAAGGAAAATCGACTCAA
>CAXTTV010000014.1:21925-45012 GCA_964247295.1 uncultured Ktedonobacteraceae bacterium
TCTCCTGTGTAATCTTTTGCATCATCGCAGATGGCAGGCCTTCGGTTGAGGGGAAGACCGTCAGACCATTGCCTGAGAATGGAGTTTTGCTAAAAACATCTACATGTCGATACGTCAATTGCATATTCAAAGAAGTAACTCCTTATATAGTAGGGCGGTAAGGATTTGTTGGCATTAGATAATATTTTATCGAGCCTGGCTCTTGTCCACTTGAGCGTTTAATATATCGTGGTGAATATGCTGAAGTTTGCGCTCCATATCTTTGATGCGCGAGGACATAAACGTCATCTCGATCTCTGCTTTCACGTCCACCTGATAGTCCAGATCGGCCTTGATGCGATCTTTCGCACCCTGACGATTTTGGCTTACCAGCACAAAGATTGAGAGGAAGATCGCCTCAAGCGAGACCGCCATCGTCAGAAACTGAAAGGGGTAGGGATCAAACTGGGCGGACTTTGGCCCAAGGGTGTTTAGAACGATCCAGAAAACAAAGGCAAATAGATTGATCATCAGGAAAGGGATAGAGCCGCTAAACTCCGCGATCACATCAGCGATCCGCTGGCCGATCGAGACATGCTCATCTATCGCATCATTGGGGTTGCGGCTGACGCGGGTGCGGAGCAGATCATCGGTATGTTTCATCCGTTCTGCAAGTTCTGCTAGAACATCGAGGATGGCATCGGGTCGACGCTTAAGGAACGCGAAAAAATCCGTGCGCTTAAGCGCCAGAGTCACAACTTTTTCATTTGGTTCAGGGGTTGCGCTGGCTGAACGGCTCTCGCCCGAGAGCATCGATAGCTCGCCCAGAAATTTACCGGGGCCCAGAACATCCAGCATCACCCTCCTGCCGTCGGCGTCGATCAGCCAGATATCCACATCACCCTCCTGAATGATGTGGAGGGTATCGCCGGGCTCGCCTGCCTGGACAATTACCTCGCCGGGCTGAAAGGTGCGTTCGGTCATCAGAGAGCACAACTCTTGGCGCTCCTCATCATCCATTGTAAAGAAAAGCGGGATCTCTGAAAGCGACTGTGTAGAAACGAAACTCATGCCGGGAAGTCTCCTTCTTTTTGTTGTTAGTAGCATCTAACTGCTGCTCAGTATACAGGAGAGCTCAGATCCAGGCAATCTATTTCAAGATCTTCTACATAAAAAGAAAATCGCGCAGGAGCATTTTATATTCTTCCGGACGGTTCCGATGGACTTCGTGGCCGGCCCCTTCGATGGTTACCAGTTGGCAATTCGGCACCAGTTGAGCGACCTCGACAAGTTTTTCCTGAGAGACATGGCTACTAGATCCCCCGCCAATAATAAGGGTTGGGGCCGTAATCATAGACAGATCGCTCTACCATGCGGGATCTGGATTGCGAAGCTGACTCACAATCCCTTTCACCAGCGGCCAGTTGCCCCGCAATTGGGGAGGAACCGTCTCCGGTGGGTCATTGGGAGGAATAGCGATATCCTCATGCAAGTACGGGGGAGGGGTATCTTCGATGACCAGCCGCTCAACCCGTTCCGGTCATCTCTCCGCGAAAAGAAATGCAACCGATCCGCCTATTGAATGGCCGATCAGAGCGAAGCGATCCATGGAAAGGCATCCACGAATGCCTTGAGATCGCCGCGTATCAATTCAAAGGCGTACGTCTCGGTTTTGGAACTCTCTCCATGGCCGCGCTGGTCCAGGGCAAAAACATGATAGTGTTCCGCGAGCATCGGTACAATCTCATTGCTAAGAATGTATCTTTCTATTATACTCCATTTTAATTATCTAAGTAATGCCAAAGTTGTTCTAAACGATTAAAATCAACGGATAGAGGTGAGCAGAACTGGAACAATAACATGTGTCGCAATGTCTGCCATAAAATGGACGATCATCGCAGTCAGAAGGCTATAGCGCCAGTAGAGCCAGCCGCAGGGTATACCCAGAATACAATTTCCAATCAGCGATCCTGTAACCACGATGATAGCGACTGTCGAGCTCACAGCCAGGGCCTGAGAAAGGTGGGCCAGCGCGAAGATCAGGGAAGAAAGGATGATTGCAATCCAGATGGTACTTGCTGATGGTGATGATTTCCGAGATAGACGCGTTCCAAGCCAGACAAAAAAGGTCATGCATACCAGCCGAAAAAGAATCTCTTCACGGACTCCCCCACCAAAAGCGCTCAAGAAGCCTTGCCAGAGTGGTGGACCTATGACTACATGTGTCTGAGAAGTGGGTTGTAAACGGAGCATTAGCCATTGTATTATGAGTAGTTGTAGGATCAGAAGAATGCCGATTATAAGCCCTATAAAGATGGTTCGTGGTAGCATCTGTTTAAAGCGTCGAGGAGCTTCTGGATTACCTGCAAACCATTCCTTCAATAAGGGGACTCCCAATCCAATCTTATCTCCCAGCCAGATGCCCAGGGCAATGATCGCTCCAAAGAAAAGAAGATCAAAAGTCTGTATAAGAATGAAGAGTCCGATTGGTTGAACGATATGGGTAGCTGGATAGATGCCATAGGGGATGCTTAGCAGGCTCGCAATCTGTGAGAGGATAGTTAACAGGAGCCAGGTTTTCCATGAGAATGCTGCTCTCGCTTTTACTGTAACTTGCGTTTGCATGAATAGTTTTCTCCTTAATAGAAGTGGTATCAGACATTGCTGAATGACTAAGAGGAATATATCAGAAATTAAGTTGAGAGTCCGTCACCTGTTTGGGTGAATTTAGTGGTTCGAGGAGGTGAATGTTGAAGAGTAAGCTTATATGAAGTGAAGTTTTTTTGCCTTTGCAACGGCCTCAAGACGATTATTGACTTCCAGTTTCACGAAGAGACGCTTAATATGAGTTTTCACAGTGTTTTGTGAAAGGATAAGGGTTTCGGCAATGGCTTGAGTTGAGTATCCTAAAGCGATATAGCGGAGTACCTCGTGTTCTCGCATACTCAGGTGAGGGTTTGTTCCTGGAGGAGCTATTTGTAAAGTTGTGTTTTCCTGTTGTCCTGACTGTCTGGAGAGTATTTGTAAAAGCATCTTCTGGTAACTATGTGCGTTATCAGAAGTAGTTATGGGAGCGTGTTGGAGAAGGGTCAGTAATTCAGTAAGATGGGGTGTTGCTTTATCAACAATAGCGCGGATGTAGCCGCCTTGTTGGGCCCGCGAAAAGGCCTGTTTGAGAATTCCTATTGCTTGAGTTACATCACGCTGAGCGTAGAGAGCTAATGCTTGTATAACAAGAATCTCTATCACACGTTTTTCATTTATTGGATTGTCCACTGCATAATGTAGCCGGGCGAGCACATCTAAAGCGCCAGCAGGATTTCCTGTGGAGATGAAGATATAGGCTAAAATTGTTCGCTGAAACTCCAGGTTCTTTTGGATTGGATCATCCCTATGGACTGCCTGCTCACGTACTCGAAAACGTTGCGCCCAGTGGAGGGCCTTTTGAAACTGTCCCTGAGCCAGATAAACTTGGGCGCGCAAAGCCTGTAGATCCGATGTAAGCTGTGGCTGTATTTCGCTCTGAATGGATCGCTCTGCCTGCTCAAGAAAGGAGAGTGCCCCATCTGGCTTCTGTTGTGCTAGCTTGATAAAGGCTAGATAAATATACCCTAGCAGGGGAAGAATACCTGTGACATCACGATGCTTGCTTTGCTCAATACCTTGTAAAAGATATGATTCAGCTTTATCTAACTCGTCCCATTCATAATACAACGAGCCCAAGCCTAAAGCTGCGGAAGAGGTGATCAGGGCGTAGAGCGATTCTTGCGATGAGCCCACAAGCTGAAGTGCCTGTTGATAATGATCGGCGGCTTGTACAAGCTTCCCTTGATCTTTTAATACTTCTGCGATACTTGTATATGTAGCGATAATCATATAGAGATGGCCGCGTGAGCGGCTTTCCTCAAGTATCTCTATAAACATCTGTCTGGCAGCTTCAACTTCACCTAGGAGTAATAAAGCCAGACTTTGAACTTGTTTGATCGCAATGCGCCATTTCAGGCTCTCTGCCGATAGCTCTGCTAGAGCCTGACTACAATATGTAAGCGCTTTAGGGAAATCGCCTTGAGTATTATAAATAAGAGCATGAATAGTTGCTAACTCCCCTTGAAGATCCGTGGGCTGTAATGGCTGTTCTCGAAGCTGATTCTCCGCTTCCTGGAGGTAGATGGCCGCTGACTCCACCTTCTGGGAAAGTAGAAGTGCAAGTGCGTGAAATATTTGAAGTCGAGGATGTGAGTTGATAACTGGTGCAGGTAGAGCGTCTATCCATTGCAAGAGTGTCTGACTTTCTCCATGCTCCATAACAAGCGCTTCGACAACCTTATTGATCAGAAGAGCAGCCCTTTCAAAATGGGAGGCGGCAAGAGCATATTCAATAGCTTCTCTCAAGAGATCGTGGTTTTCGTACCAGAAGCTTGCGCGCAGTTGTATGTCGGTGATGCTCTCTGCATATTGTTGTTGGAACAAAGCACGTAAGGCTTCAGAAAAAAGTGAATTGTAGCAGTACCATTGCTGTGTTGCGTCAAGAGAGACAAGAAAGAAGTTCGCATTTTTTAAAGCAAGCAACATTTTTTGTCCATCATCACGATTAGTGACCGCATTATAAAGGGAGACTGTGAAGCGATCCAGCACTGAAGTATAGAGGAGAAATGTTTTTGTTTCCTCTGATTGATAGAGAAGGACCTCTTCTGTGAGATACTCTACGAAGTAGCGATGATCGCCCACCGAAATTTTGTTGATAGAAGAGCCTTCTTTATTCTCTTTAAGAGCGAGGACTCCTAGTTGGAGTCCTGTGATCCAACCTTCGGCCTTCTGAATAAGTTGTGCTGTGGTTTTTGTAGAAACCGGTGTGGATAGCGATTGAGCCAGAAACTTTTGTGCCTCTTGTAGATTAAAGCTCAGTTCGGAAGCGTCTATTTCTATAAGTTGATTCTGTGCGCGTATCCTAGCGAGAGATAGTGGAAGAGGCATTCTTGTCGCTAGTATCAAATGGACACGAGGCGGTTGATAGGTAAGCCAGAAGGTAAGTGCATCATGGATACTTTTTTCGGTGATCAAATGATAATTATCAAGAATAATGACATATTCATGTGATCCCGTTGCTAGAGTGTTGAGGAGTTGCATCAAAAAAGATTCAATTGGGAGTGGTTGCGCATCATAAAGGTATGGTAGGAGATCCATACGGATCTCTGGACAGCACTTTTCAAGTGCAGTAGTGATGTATGTCCAGAAGCGGATTGAATCATTATCTCTTGAATCGAGGCTAATCCAGACGGGTTGAGAGGTTAGGGTATGAGACCATTGACTTAATAATGCGGTTTTTCCATAGCCAGCAGGAGCACATAGGCAAGCGAGTTTCCTTTGTAAGGATTGATCCAGAATATGCAGAAGGTGCGGACGATGAATAAATGAATTTGAAGTGGCAGGAATATACATTTTGGTGAGAAGTAAGCTTTTATTATTTTCTTGCAGTAAGTTTTGATCTGATCTATCCATATACTTGTTTTTTCTTTGTTGATATGTAGTGAGAAGAGCGTGCCATACGCTCTTTCCTATTCTATGAGAAGGTGACAGGTAGGCTGCTGAGGCCGCGCAGGGCGAAGTTTCCTTTCCAGGTGATTTCATCCCGAGGAATATCTATACGGATATCCGGCAGGCGGCTGAGCAAGGTGGTAAAGGCAATGTCACCTTCCAACCGCGCCAGCGGCGCTCCCAGGCAGACATGGATGCCCTGCCCAAAGGCAACGTGGCGGTTCAGGCTCCGGGCGATATCCAGTTCTTCCGCATCGGTAAACTGAGACTCATCACGATTGGCTGCCGCTAGCATCGTCATCACCATATCGCCTCTGTGAAGCTGCTGACCACCCAGGGCTATATCCTCTGTCGCGAAGCGGGGGGCCGGCGAGAGGACAGGACCATTGTAACGCAAGAATTCTTCTACAGCGGAGGGAACCAGACTGAGGTCAGCTTTCAACCGTTCTAGTTGCTCGGGATGATCAAAAAGCATCAGCATACCATTGCCAATCAGATTGGAGGTGGTTTCATGCCCGGCAAAGATGAGCAAGGCGATCATCGAGAGCAGCTCGCTCTCATTCAGTCGATCTCCCTCCTCTTCAATCTGCACAAGCTGGCTGATCAGATCGTCCTGGGGATGGGCGCGCTTCTCCGCGATCACCTGTGAGAGATACTCCATAAACTTCTCTGTGATTGCCACACGAGGTGCATCCTGGCTCGCCATTCCGCCCGCGAAAAGCTCGGACCATTCACGTATCAGTTCCTGCCCCTCGGACGGCACACCCAGCATATTCGAGATCACATTGATCGGCAGGGGAAAGGCATAATCGTCGACCAGATCCATTCGGCCCTGATCTTGAACGCGATCAATAAGGCCATCGGCAATCTTTTGAATACCGGGGCGCAGGCCCTGAATATACTTTGGAGTAAAGGCCTTTGAGACCAGGCTCCGCAAACGCCGATGGTCCGGCTCATCCACCGCGATCATCGACGCGCCGAGCACTCTTCCCGGTCTGCCCATCCGCTGTTCGGCCAGCGGTACATTCTCGTCCCGCGAGATCATGGTGGGATCAACCGTAAAGACCTGATTTTTTAAGACCTGAACCGCCTCCTCAAGCCGTGTCACCAGCCAGAGCGATTGTTTGCCGGGCCTGAAGGGAGCGGGAACCTCAACAACCGCTCCTGCTGATCTCATTTGCATGAAGAGAGGAAATGGATTCGCGATAAAATCTTTACTAAACAGACCGGTTGGAACAAGTTCTCGTGGCGTCGAATTATCACCCGTATTCATCAAAAATCCCTGTTTTTCTGTACTCTGTTCGATACATGATGGTATAAATTATTATGCGAATACAAAGGAAATATTGTCAAGCAGAGAGGAAAGCCCTTTCAAATTGTTCGTATCTCGTTTTTCATTTTCTCACAGAATGATAGAAGAATCAAAAACCACATTCATCGCTAAAACAATTTTGAGCATAGTTTGTATAGTCAGACAAGTGTTGACGTGAATGGAGATAGATTGTGCTCAGAGGGCGTGTACTTGCATCACTTGAGTTACTCCTAAGTTTAAAGGAAAATTTAAGTAAGTTTAAAGAGAATTTTATGGCGTTTTGTGTTTTACTTTGCTATTCTTATGAGAGGCGATTGTAAGATAAATCGCGTGCTGCTAACGCTAGATTTCATAAGCGTTTGTGCTGCTACTCTTGCTACACCTGTAGTCGTTCTGCTCAATACGAATGAATTGTTAGACGGATTTCTCTCAGAGTAATGAGTGCGTGCTATCAGGTATATGAGACTAAAAGAGCATAAGATTGACAGTACTTATTACAAGAAAGAAGTTATGTATAGTTGTGCTAAACGACCTGAAGAAAGGAAATTTCTATGCAACGTTTTTTTTACTCTCGTGTCAGACTAACGCTCGGGTTCCTGATGGCTGTGACCGTCATTTCCAGCCTAAGCTTTTTCGCTTTGCATCCAACAGGCATTGCCAGGGCTGATGATCCCTGTCCTCCTAACCCTAATCCTGCCACTTCTCTTCTCATGTATCGTTACTATAGATACAATGGAGACCAGGATCACTTCGAACATATCCTAAGCGTGAACAACCTTGAGCCCGGACAATGTGACGGGCCACTTGGCTATTCCGCGAAAACGGCGGTGGCAGGTACGACTCCTCTGTTAGCGTTAGCTAAGAATGAGGTGGATCAGAAAGGCGACCTTGATCTTCGCCTTTACTCTGCTTTCCTTTATATTCCAGCGGCTAATGATCAGGAGTATCGTGACAGAAGGGGCAATGGTTGGATAGTTAGACCGACAAATACTTCATTAGGATACGTATTACCTAATACTGCTGATCTATCCCGATATCCTCCTGTACATCCTATCTATCGCTACTACAACGAGTTCTACCATGACGATTACATTTATACACGTTCTACAAGTGAAGTTGGTCCAGATTGGCACTACGAAGGAATTGCCTTCTACCTGTTCGATAATCCGATTTAAGACAGTATTTTTATCGGTTGAATAGGGTCATCTATCGAGTATCAGCGAACCGGGTGCCCTGGATCTGTTCGCGACAGATGTCATCCCTCAGGCAGACAAAATTCAGATCGGAGGCCGCTAAGTAGGGACAGTGCCTCAGAGACGTATAATATCTTTGAGGCATCTATCTGTTACCTGCTCTGTTCGATGATTGCCACAGCCTCAGCAACCCCGTTCTCGGCACGAATACGCTCTCCGAGCGAAGCCGCTTTCTTCCGCATCCCTGTATCTGAGATAGCCCGCTGAATCGCTTCCGTCAGATTATCGGCGGTCAGACGTTTGCGGGGAATCGGTTTCGGGCCAACGCCCAGATCATAGACCTGCCGCCCCCAGAACGGTTGATCGGCAAAGAAGGGTGTGATAATCGAGGGAACGCCAGCCGCCAGCCCTGCTGCGGTAGTTCCAACTCCGCCATGATGCACAACGGCGGCCATCCGAGGGAACAGCCAGGTATGAGGGAGGGAGCCCGCCATAAACACCGTGTCCGGCAATTGATCCTTTTTGAGGCCGCCCCAGCCGGCATAGAGCACACCGCGCTGACCCGTTCGCGCCAGAGCCTGCAAGGCCATATCAGCGGCCTCTTCCGGTTTGCTGCTGCTCATACTGCCAAAGCCGATATAGACAGGAGGTGGACCTGCCTGGAGAAAACGCAGCAGATCGGCAGGGGGCTCCCAGCCTTGGGGGGGCTCCAGAAACCAGTATCCAGTAATATGCTGGCTTGCATCCCAATCGCTGGGATGAGGAAGCACCTGTGGGCTGTAGCCATAGAGGATCGGCCTTTTCTGGCGCGTTAGTGAGGAGAAAGGGCCCCAAAATGAGGTAGGAGGCAGATGTAACACCTGTTCGCGTGCTTTTGCATCTGCTGAACGGAAGGATTGCCACATCATTTGTTGAGTTATCGAATGCGAAGGTTTATTAAGCCATCTGGTCAGTGGCATTTGAGGCAGGGGTGCTAAAGGACCAGAAAAGGCATTTGTTGGTGTAAACGGCACCAGATAGGCGAGCATCAGAGGTATCTCCAATTTTTCCGAGAGGGACGCACCGCTAAAAAGCCCGCTCAGTCCCCCGAGAATCAGATCAGAGCCTTCACAGGCGATCAACCCTTTTTCGGCTGCCTGTACAGCTTGATGCTCTGAAGCCTTGCTCATCTCTCTGAGCACTTTTAGCATCTGTCCCTGCTCCACTCGTTGCTGCATCTCTTGAGCCACAGCCTGCGCACTTCCACCCGTTGAAAAAAATTCCAGCCCGTAGTCCGCCACCAGATCTTGAAAATCGTCGGAGGAAAGCAGGCGTACTGTATGTCCAGCATCCAGTAATCCTTTACCCAGAGCGATATAGGGCTGAACATCTCCACGGCTTCCGCCAGCAATAATTGTAATTTGCATGAAAAGTCTTTCTCTTGAAAATTGGCTTACCAAGTTCTCTTTTAAGCCTTTGTGAGTAAATCCCCCATAAAATAAATTGCTCAAGCAAGCAATTTATCACAAAAAATTAAGAGAACTTTTTTTCAAAGGAGCCCAATATCTGCGCCAATACACCAGAAAACGCGCTGATATCCAGATCGGGGTCCATAATCTTTTGCAAGGCCAACCCATCAAAAAATGCCAGCAACAGAGTCGCGAGAATTGAGGGATCGACAGTTGTTTCCCCAAAGATATTCTGGATCTGTGAAGCGATCCCTTCTCTGCCCTCAGCCAGAAGTTCGCGGACTTGAGGGGCCATCAATGTATTATGAAGCCCAAGCGCGAAAAGCTCCTGGCGGAGCCGGTACCACTCAGGTTCTTGAACGATTTGATCGATCGGCTGTTGTAGAATTGCCTGGATGGGGTTATCCTCTCCTAAAGGTTGGATGAGCTGATCGGGAACCTGGCTATAGCGCGTACCCACCTCTTTGATTACCTCAACCAGAAGTTGATCTTTGCCTCCAAAGTAGTAGTGAACGAGGCCAGGGGCCGCATCAGCCGCCTTTGAGATCTCGCGGAGCGTTGTCGCCTCATAACCCTTCTTCGCCAGCACATTATACGCAGCGGTAATAATACGCTCCCGCGTCTCTTGCGCGTTTCTCGATTCGGTGGCCCCATTTTTTTGCTTGCTCATACAAGCAATATACCATAACTATCATAAGGACGCAAGAGAGATGAACATAATTCTGAGGTGTGTTAGAGCCTCATCTACGAGGCTTGCCGTCTGAGGGAGATGAGACTTCGTAGATCGGGTCACGTGTGGACTCGTGGGAAAGGGAATTGCTCCTGTTGCACCTGCCACACACGTGGTTGAGGCTCCGCTTCCCCATCTCGGTTGTCTTCGTGGCACATGGGAGGCTGTCCACCTCCGTAAGCTTTTCGTGGAAGCCGCGACTCCTTTACAGGATTCGTAGCTTCCGTTTTCCAGGGAGACGTTTGTCACCTGCTTTTTGGAACTGAGTCCCATGCTTAACCACCTGTATCAGGGCTCGAGGTAGAAAAATTCTCAGTGGGGGCGTTCAAGCATAATCACTGGGATCTCGCGTGGAGCCGTCTCCTGATACTTTTCATAGTTAGGAAATACCTCGATGGCTTTCTTAAAAGCCTGCTCACGCTCAGAGCCATGAAGGACTCTGGCCTTTGTCTCATATGTTTCAGTACCGACCTCAACCTTCACGTCGGGATGCGCCAGCACATTGGTGAACCACTCGGGATTTTTCGGCGCGCCACCCTTTGAGGCCACAGCCAGAACGCCATTCTTGTAAGGGACAAGCATCAAGGGAATGATGCGCTCCTGCCCGGTTTTCGCACCCGTTGTCGTCAGCAGTATCAAAGGGCCCCAGCCCTCGACCTTGCCGCCGTTCGCACGGAACTCCTCGATTACCTGCTTGTTGCGCTCTTGCCAATCGGTCATCTGTAGAAATCTCCTTTGGATGTAATCAGGATAAGATTTATGCACCCATTGTATCAGCTATAATAAATTCTATACAAATTTTGATGGCATACCCATCAAAATATTCGTAGGCTACTAAGTGAAAGTCGAAGGTCTTACAATGGTACTGAGTGTGGAGCAATTGCAGCAGATCATGGGGCAGGGGATTCCTTTTAATCAGTTTCTGGGTATTGAGATCATCGGTGTAGAGGCGGAACAGGTGGATCTGGTACTGGCTCAGAAGCCTGAATATTTGAACCATGTCGGCACGTTTCATGCGGCGGCCCAGTTCGCTCTTGGAGAAGCTACCTCTGGCACCATGCTAACGGCATCTTTTCTGGATATCATCCGGAGAAGATATGTACCCCTGGCAGCAGGTGCGAATATCACATATCGTCGGCCCGCCTCTGGAAATCTGCGTGGGACCGCTCTTCTCGCGAAAGAGGAGCAAGAACAGATCAGGCACAATTTAGAGAGCAACGGTAAAGCTCGCTTCTCTATACCGGTCCAACTTTCTAATCAGGATGGAAGAGTCGTTACCGAGATACGAGTAGACTGGATTATTAAGAAGGCGAAGTAATCCTGCATTGTCCCCCCTTTATCGTGGTTCGTCAGGTGGGCGTCTGTTCTATTCGATAATGAGGCAGACGCCCCGATAGATCTACTCTAGAAAAAGGTCAGGATTTCAAGAAGGCCAGTAACTCGCGATTGATCTCTTCCGCGTGTGTCCAAGGGATACCGTGTGATCCATCCTTGATTACGACCAGCTTGCTTCCTTTAATAGTCTCGCTCAAGGGCCGGCCCGTAACTTCCAGAGGAAGAATCCGGTCGGCATCCCCATGAATAATCAGTGAAGGGACACTGACTTTAGAGACATCTTTACGGAAATCAGTGAGCCAGGTGGGAACGCAGGCAGCGGTAGCGATAGCGGAGGCTCCAACAGCGACATTCCAATTGGCGTGAACAACCTCTTCACTCACCAGCTTGCCCAGAGTTTGATCAAGATTATAGAAGTTCTGGAAGAATTGTGTATGATAGGCCGGGCGATCCTTCTGGATGCTCGCGATGATACCATCAAAAACATCTTGAGGCACGCCATCGGGATGATCATCCGTTTTCAGCAGGAATGGAGGGATTGGCGCAACAAATACGGCCTTGCTAACACGATCCGTACCATATTTCGAGATATAGCGCGCGACCTCGCCAGTTCCCATCGAGTGTCCGACCAGCGTAGCCTTACGCAGATCAAGTTGATTCATTAGCGTATTGAGATCGGCGGCGAAGGTATCGTAATCGTAACCAGTAGCTGGCTGGCTGGATTTGCCAAAGCCCCGGCGATCATAGGTAATCGTTCGATATCCTGCCTGAAGCAGAGCATTTATCTCTTTCTCCCAGGCAGCTCCATTGAGTGGAAAGCCATGAATGAGCACAACAGGATTGCCAGAGCCGTGGTCCTCGTAGTAGAGCTCGATGGACCCTGAATTCTCTTTCCCAACAGTGATATACGGCATGCGCATTTCCTTTCTTTAAGAAAACCATCAAATCGGAAGCCTCTATCATAGTGTGATAAAAGGTAATTACATATCCGCTAGCTATAGTTTTGTACGTGGCGTGATGCCCATCTTTAGTATAAACAGTTGAATGAATTCTGCCATTCGAGCTACTGCCGTATACAAAAACAGCACGTTTAGTTATGGATGCGCAATCTCCAGGATCATCTCAATCTCCACGGAAGCATTCGCTGGAAGCCCAGCCACGCCGATCGCCGACCGGGCATGCTTGCCCCGCTCCTCAAATACCTCGATCAAAAGGTTTGACGCCCCATTGATCACTTTAGGATGATCAGTGAAATTCTCAGCGCTATTGACCATACCCAGCAGTTTAACGATCCGGCTCACGCGATCCAGATTTCCAATCTCTCCTGCGGCGGTTCCAAGAAGATCAATCGCTACCTGACGCGCCGCCTGCGCGGCCTGTTCCACCGTGACATCGCGCCCGACTTTTCCCGTTAGCGCGAAATCCTTTCCCAGGGAGGCATGTCCCGAGACAAAAAGCAGATTGCCTGTACGTACTGCTGGCAGAAAGCTACCAATAGGCGCTGTTTGGGGAGGGAGGTGGATTCCCAGAGAGGCCAATTTCTGTTCTATTTGCATCTAACTATCCTTTTTTAAGAAAATTTTGTGTTCTTCATAAAGCATAGAGAAAACTGGCCCTCATTTCAAGAGCCAATTGCGGGGAAAGTGGCCTTCTTTTCACCCAACTTGCGATGTCATAGCCGCCGTCGGATCACTGTTCATACGGTTGAATCTGGCGATGAGAGTGATCTCTGTCTCCACGGGTCCACACGTGACCCGACCTACGAAGCCTTTGGACGTTTCCACTTCATATTCTAATGAAACAACGCATACCCACTACTGAGGTCGCGGCCCATTTTGGCGAATGCATCTGCATCGCCGGTTGGTTGCATTCTGTACGCCGGTTGGGCGGTCTTACCTTTCTGGTAATTCGTGATGGCTGGGGACAGCTTCATGCCGTAGCCAAGACCGAAGAGGAGATCGCGCCGCTTTCCCAGGTTGAGGCTGGGATTGAGAGTGTCATTATGATTGAGGGAACAGTAGTGAGCGAGGTCCAGGCTCCAACTGGCGTCGAGCTACACGCTATTCGGATCGAGGTGATCAGCCCAGTTTCGGATGCGCCACCGATCGCTCTCAACAAACACAAAATGACCGCCACCCAGACAACCTTGCTGGATCACGCGGCAGTGACGAACCGCCATCCCGCGCGACGAGCGATCTTCCGCCTCTCCTCCGGGGTCATGGCCGGTTTCCGAGAGATTCTGGTCTCTCAAGTCTTTACAGAGATTCAGACGCCCAAAATTGTTGCAGCAGCCACCGAGAGCGGGGCCAATGTTTTTCAGCTTGACTACTTTGGGCGACCGGCCTATCTGGCGCAGAGCCCCCAGCTTTACAAGCAGATCATGGTTGGTGTTTTTGAGCGGGTCTTTGAGGTCGGTCCGGTTTTTCGGGCCGAACCCCATGACACCACCCGTCACCTGAATGAGTACGTGGGCAAGGCGACCAGACAGATCCTTGGTAACGAAAAACGTATCATTCACTATCCTCTTTTCTCAATCACTTCTTATGTTAAATCTAAAATATGGGATAGACAAATCCTTTATTTAAACTAATTTCATATTTCTGCCTGTAGATAAAATAGATATTGTTTTATATTGAGAAACAGTGTCAGGGTTATATAGAAGCAAGAAGTCTAAAAAAAAAGATAGTGGTAGAAAATTTTGTCCAGTTCGTAACAATTGGACAAAATTTTTATGAATAAAACCTTTAATAATTACATTACCAGGTACTTTTTTAGAATATGGGACAGCATATTTTGAGACCAGTAACTATTGTTATAGAGAATGCTGTACAGTGGAACAGATAGGGAAAAGAAAAGTAACGAAGCGTCCGAAGTTTATAGAAAAGAGCTATATAAAAAATGATCGCTTGAAAGTCCAAAAATTTCCATGGAAAAATTTACTTAAAGGTATCTTGCACGCTTTGCGATTGTCCACTATACTGTGAACACACGTGAAGTATTGTAAAAAGAGGTTTGTTTGTAAGGGAAAGTGTGAATGGATGGCTATTTGACAACTAATGAGATTGCTCTTCGGTTAAACGTGAAAGTGGAGACGGTGCGCCGCTGGATTAACCAGGGGAGACTTCCTGGCCTATCCTTAGGTCGGGCCGGTTATCGTGTCCGCCAGGAAGATTTTGATTGTTTTGTAGCGCAGCGGCATCCAGCATCAGATTTTTCTCAGTTAGCTTCCTCTACTTCCCATACGGAGGCCAGTGAGAATGCTCGAATGGAGGCTATAGCGACCCTGATTCTTGAACGCACGACTGATGGTATCCTCCTTTTTAGTCTTGAGGGGCAGTGTCAATACGTAAATGAGGCTGCCGCCCAACTTCTGGGCGTACCAGCGGACCAGATACCTGGTAAAACGTTGGCCCAGATCCTACCAGATCAGAGTATTGATTTAAAGAAAAATGTAAGTAGGGCAAGCAGTGATTTCTATTCAACCGCAATGGACCGTTGGTTTCAGTTGCGCACCTTTGCGGCATTGCAGGGGTGGTGTCTCTCATTCCTCGATATTACGGAGCGTAAGCAATTAGAGGCACAACTGCGTGAGCGAGAGCAACAGTTTTCAACATTGGTTGAACACATGCCCGATATTGTTTTGCGCCTGGACCGTGATCTCCGCCATCTTTATGTGAGTCCTACCATTGAGCACATCACCGGATATCCCCCTGAGGCCTGGTTAGGGAAAACTGCGCGTGAGATGGGGTTGCCTGCCGAGGAATGTGATCGTTTTGAGGCTTGTTGCCAGGAGGCATTAAAGACTGGTCAGGAGCAGCAGATAGAAATTTTCTATCTGGAGCGTTGGCAGCGTTCGCGTGTGCTTCCCGAGTACGATCCCACCGGTGTGGTGAAGGCCTTTATGTGCATTACTGAGGAAATCACTGGACGTAAACGCCGGGAATTGAATATCGCATTTTTATCTCGGCTTGAGAAAGATTTTAGCCTGGGTTTATGCCCGGATGAACTGCTAAAAATTGTTGGCGAGAAGATTATCTATTATCTGGGTCTTTCACGCATATCATTTTCACAGATCAATGATGAGATTGGGGAAGTTATAGGTCTTTATGATAGCGGCGATCAAGGGTTACAACGCTTTGGAGGGTCTGAGCAGCTCTTCAACTATTTAAGTAAAGATTTTCTACTAGAAATGCAAGATGGAGCGGTTATCGCTATAGATGATATTGTCAGCGATCCCCGCACCGTTGCCTATGTTGAAGCCTACAAGCCATATCAAGTGCGTGCGCAGATGTTAGCCCCGCATGTAAGCAATGGGCGGGTAAATTTTATGATTGCTTTGCAGCGTGACAAGCCATACCAGTGGCGAGCCGACGAGGTTAATTTGGCGCGGGAATTAGGCGCACGCATCTATCCACAACTGGAAAGAGCACGTGTCGAAGAGGATCTGCGTGAAAGCCGGGCCGAGATCGAAAAGCAGTGGCGCTTTTTTGATGCTGTGCTTGCCAATGTCAGCAGCCCTGTTTTTGCCTGGAACCGTCAGGAACAATTTGTCTATGTTAATCGCACGTTGGAAAGGTTATGGGGTAGGGATCAAAGCGACGTTATAGGAAAAACTCTGGTGGATTTAGAGGATTTAGGGTATACACCAGAGATTACTACCATGCTTACAAAGCAAATCCAACAGGTTTTTCAGACCGGGGCGGATGTAAATGGTGAAGTTGCTTATACCAGTCCCGCTGGTGTTCTGGGCTACTTTGAATATACATATAGTCCAGTAACATCTGTTGATGGAACTGTAGAGCTGGTTGTTGGTGTCTCGCAAAACGTTACCGATCGTAAGCAGATGGAAGAGCATTTTCGCTCAATCGCGAACTCCATGCCGCAACTGCTCTGGTCTGCTCGTGCGGACGGAGCAATCGACTTTTTTAACGAACGTATGCACGAGTATGCTCCAATGACTCGGAACGAGGAAGGTATCTATCAATGGCAGATGCTTGTGCATCCAGATGATAGGGAAGCGGTTATTCATGTCTGGGAACGCGCAATCAGAACAGAGAAGGTATTTGAACACGAACATCGTCTTCAGATGCGGGATGGAACATATTGTTGGCACCTTGTCCGAGGTGTTCCTATATATGATGTGAACAGTTCTTTGCTGCGTTGGTATGGTACCAAAACCGATATAGAGCAGTTAAAGCAACTTGAGAGACAAAGAAGTGAATTTATTGGTCTTGTGAGCCATGAGCTAAAAACACCTGTGACTTCCGCCAAAGCCTTTACCGAAGTTTTGGAAAGTCGGTTCCGTAAAGCCGGAGACGAAAAATCAGCGATCCTGCTTCATAAAATGCATGCCCAGATGGACAAGTTAACGCACCTGATCAGTGATCTTCTGGATGTCACCAGATTTGAATCCGGTAAGCTTCTATTTAATGAAAACTTCTTTGTTTTTGATGATCTTGTGAATGATATCATTGAAGAGGTTCAGCGCACTACAACGCATAAAATCGTTAAGCAGGGGGAGGCTCCGACAGTTGTCTATGGAGATCGTGAGCGGATTGGACAGGTCATTAGCAATCTCCTGACGAACGCCATTAAATATTCACCCAATGCTACTCAGGTTGTTGTAATCTCTTCCGCAACGGAGCAAGAGGTGTGCCTCTGCGTCCAGGATTTCGGAATAGGGATTGCGCAGGACAAGCTTCCCCACGTCTTTGAGCGCTTTTTTCGCGAGGCCGGTTTGCGCGAGGATACTTTCGCGGGTCTTGGTCTAGGATTATATATCGCCTCCGAAATTATTCATCGGCAGCGGGGTCATATGTGGGTGAGTAGTGAGAAAGGTCATGGCTCGACATTTTGTTTCACTTTACCCTTGCCACAGAGTAGAGATAGATCTCTTAATGAACAACCGATCAGTGAGAAGGGAGAAACCCATGAATAGAACATATGATGTACTGATTGCCGATGATGATCCCGCGATCATCGAAGCTATTTCGCTTATGCTTGAAGATGCGGGATATACCACTCGGGCATTGGATGAAGATGAAACCCCGGAAGATATACAGGGAGATCTTCCGGGGGTACTTCTCTTAGATATCTGGATGTCAGGGAAAGATGGACGTGAGATCTGTAAATATTTAAAGCGGCAGCCGGCGACACAGGATCTGCCGATTATTCTGGTATCCGCTAACAGCGATATCCGGGCAATTGCTGAAGAGGCGGGGGCGGACGACTTTCTCGCCAAACCATTTGGTATGCAAGAAGTCATCGACAAGGTCGGGAAGTATGTGACCTTATAGCAGATTCTATAGGGTTAGTATAGTCAGCAACCAGGACAATTTCATGTATGGTCTCACTTCAGCAATCTCTGTGCGGCATGTTTCGCCTCCGCTCAACAGCCGTCCTACACGGTGCCCACGGAGCGTCATTTTGTCTGCCACCATTATTTCCCAACAGAGACGCAAGCGTATTCACTACACGCTTGTTGCTCTGGCGGCCTTAGCGCTGGTCTGGGAATTTAGCTACTGGAACCTTCTCAGGTTTTAGGGAAAAGATAGGAGGAGGCTGTGTAGCTACAGCTTCCTTTTCTAGTTTGTGCAGAGTGGGTTTGTATGACCATCAGAAAGCCTGGAACACATCGTGCAAATTTGTCAGCGCATGCTCAGCCGACCACAGGTTCCGCATTACATGATACTGAACTACCAGCTTATTGAAATAGAGGCGAGAGCCGAGGTTTTTCGCGAGTAAAGCCGCTTCCTCCAACAGCGTATAGCTGGCCTCCAATTCTTTACGCTGAATCTGTATCTCCGCTTGGTAGTAGAGCAGGTCCAGACGCGTAATTGGCTCAATCTCTGGATCTCTGGTCTCGTTTTGCATCGCGATTAGAGCCTGCTCGGCCTCTTCAGGTTGCTTCAGGAAGAGGCGGGATTGAGCATCGCCAAACACGTAAAGGGAGTAGCGAGAGGCACGAAGATAGGGATAGGCGGGATCGTCTTCCGGGTGGAGAGGATAATGTTCATAGGCCAGCCCCATCGCCATCATCGCTTCTTGAAGTTGCCCACGCATGGCATACACTTCTGCTATTCCAGCGTATGTTCGCCCTTTTAAAAGAGGGGTCACCTTTTCGTCTGACAAAGAAATAGCATACTGGTACAGATGTAAGGCATCTTTACTATGCTTGCGTATAAAATCTGGCTCGGCTGTACTCAGATGAAACGCACGGTTCGCCAGGCTGATCAGGGCCGTAACCTGGAGATTTAGATCGCCTCCATATTTCGCGTATGCAAATGCCTGTTGGCCAACATGTTGAGCCAACTGAAAGTCTTCACGGTCGATCGCCAGTTCGCAGATAAGCCGATGAGAATGCGAGGCCAGACCGCTGGCGGCCTGCTGTAGAGGCGAAACCTGCTGAGCAAGTAATGCAGTTTGGTTGCTGTAAAGGGGAAGAATAGCCTCTACCTGATGCGAATTGCCGTTGTAGTAGAGATCTTGGCAGGCGGCAATGCCATTGGCATAGGTTGTAAGCAGTTCATCATTCCAATAGCCATTTAGAGACGGGAAGTGCATGCCGCCAGTTGCTTGTGTCGTAAATAAATTATAAGAAGGGTCATTGGCAAATGTACTGACGGAGCATTTGTTCGTCTCGTCATCCCTCACATGTAACAACCCGAGCTGTTCAGGGCTTTTCTGAAGGCAGGAGCAAACGCGCTCGACATTATCGATCCTAATGGCCTCACCACGTTCCGCGCGCTCAATCGTAGATAAAGAAACCTCTGCGAAATCCGCAAGCTGCTGCTGACTCCAACCCTGATGCCGTCGTGCTTCGCGCAACAACATATTTTTCATGAGAGTCTGCCTTTCCCTTCCCATTATATTGAGCTACTCAATCAATGCTTTTTTATATTCAGAAGAGGAATTTTTACAACTTTGTTATCATATCCGCTGCTACTGTATCATCGCTATATAGAACACTGTTACGCCTTTTCTTCTCAAAAGTATCATCGTTTAATCACATTTTTTGTAGTTGCAAAGGCAGAGGTCTAATCGTTTTAGCAATGAAAAATCAAAACGTAGAGATTTATTATAAAACCCGTCAAAAATCAAGGAAAAGTGAGGGGTTAATGAGGGATTAACAGTGAGACCTAAATGTACAATAGTGAGAATACTTACTGTAAAATAAAGAGAATAATGCAAAGAACACAGGCCTTATCAAGAAAGGATGCTTGTAATGGCGGAGAGCGAGATTGCACGATTCAAAAAAAATTACGCTTTAGAAAGGCAAGCGGCGCAAAGAGGACTGAATGGGCTTGCTATTGTTGCCAACCACGCCAGTATTACCGCGCGTATGGAGAAAAAGGCCGATAGGCTTCTCCGTCTTATTGAAGAAGGTAAATTTGGTGAAGTAAAACGTGTGATGGATACTCCTGAGTGGAGCCTGTAGTGTGAAGGAGAGGAGCTATGCCAGAGGCTTCGTTTCCCGAGAGTATTCCTCCTATTTCCTACACGCTTGAGGAGTTGAGGGCTATCGTGGTGATCCTTAACACATACTTGCTTTTTCTCAAACGACAACCAGACATTTCCCATAGGGTGGAGATGAAAAGGCTCCTTATGGCGATCCTTGCGCGTCTGGAGGAGCAGGTTGCACGTGGCAAAGTCGCCCTTTTCCTTACTTCTGCTGATATTGAAGTAATCCTAACTGCTATGACAGGCTATATAAACCTGATAAAATTATTGTTTCCCGCAAACCATACTCGTGACGAAGTTGTAGGTAACGTAATGTATCTGCACCTCCATCTTTTGCAGACCTTACAGTAGAGGGACGAAAAGTAGATTATTGGAAAAAAAGAAGAAAGCATCGTAGCAATCCTTTCATACTATAGTACCTTTTCCTGCATATTGACACAAAAAACCTTCAGGCTTTATGATTAAAGTCACCTATCTATTCTTTGAGTAGATACACGGGTAGTACTAATTATGAAAGGAGTGAAGCTCATTCAACGCACCTATCTAATCCCTGTTCGTACAGAGTATGCGCTTAGACAAACAATCTATACCTCACCATGGGCTATCTCCTGGCAACGTATTTACCGTCAAGTGTTTTGGTTGTCCGACGGTAATCGGGATACACAAAGAATTGCGCGCCTTCTCCACAAAGGAGAACAGACTATCATTGATGTTGTGACAGAGTTAACTGTAAATGGATATGTTCAACTACTTGAAGAGAGAAAGATGGTAACTATGAATCCGCCATTACTTAAAAAGAGTTTTGAGATGATTGTTCCTTGCAAAGAGGCATTCTCACGTAGTTTCTATGAAAAATTATTTCGTGATTATCCGGCAACGAAAGCTTTATTCGCTGATACAGATATGCCACGTCAAGAATCTTCGTTGATGGCAACCCTGGCTGTTGTTGTTGCGGGCGTTGAGCGCGGTGAGAATGTGGTTCCTATACTTCGTGACCTTGGAGCAAAGCATAAAAAATATGGGGCACAGGCAGAGCACTACCCTCTGGTGGGGAGTGTACTCATTGCTACATTCCATGAATATTTGCACGAACGCTTTACTCCTGAGATGCAATCCTCCTGGTCACAGGCCTTTGAGATTATTAGCGGTCAGATGCTTGAAGGGGCCAGGCAAGAGGTATAGCCGGGGCTTTTGGATAAGCACCTACATTTTATTTCTAATGATTGTGTGTTGTATCTTTTCAATAATAAGTTTTCTCTCATTTAGTTTGATAAGCTAAATGAGAGAAAACTTATTATGCTCTTTATTTCGCCCAAATGTGATATATGGAGCCACTGCTGTCATCGCTGACAAAAAGAGATCCATCAGGGGCAAAGATCAGACCAACAGGACGGCCACTCACCTTGCCATCGCTTTGGAGCCAGCCTGTCAGGAAATCCTGAGCTGGTCCAGCTACTTTTCCATCCTTAAGAGGGACTCGAACAACCTTATAGCCCGTGGGGGCGCTCCGGTTCCAGGAACCATGAAAGGCGACGTACAGATTATCGCGGTACGCTTCTGGAAAATTCGTAGCTTTGGGAGGGTAGAAGGCCAATCCCAGGGGAGCCGAGTGGGCTTGCATCTTTACCAACGGCTGTTGGACCCCCTGACAGGCATTCGTCCCTTTCCCAAAGTCGGGATCAACAAGCGTGCCGGCATGGCAACGCGGCCAGCCATAATCCGCGTTATCCTGGAGGCGATAGACGGTCTCGGGTGGAATGTCGTCGCCGAGCGTATCACGGCCATTCACATCGGCCCAGATATCGTGTGTCCAGGGATTTTCCGCGAGGCCAACCGCGTTACGCAATCCTTTTGAGAACAGGCGACCGTTCGAGCCATCCATGTTGTAGATCCAGACGGCGGCCCGGCGGGGATCGGTTTCGTTGCAGACATTGCACGAAGATCCGACCGAGACATAGATGTGTTGGTCCGGGCCAACCAGCACCGTTCGGGTCGCATGACCGCCCTGTGGGAGATCTGTAATGATCCGCTCGATAGAACCGGCATGTAAACTGTCATCAAGCGAGATGCGCGCGATACTCGTACTTTCCCCGACGTAGAGCGTCTTATTATAGAAGACCACGCTCGTAGGATCACTCAGACCGCTGACCACTGTCTGGGAAGGACCAGCTTGATTTGGAGAACTACCAGATGGCAAAGCAATAATTGAGCCGGAACTGCGATCCGCCACCAGGAGTATTCCATTGGGACCGAGAGTCATGAAGCGCGGCCCATGCAGACCACTGGCATAGACGCTCATCTGAAAACCAGCCGGTACCTTAATCCCTGGTACATTTGAAGCGCCATTTGAAGTCATTGTCGTGGGATCTGAGCCTGTTGACGAGGGCGTAACTGAGGTTGTGCCACAGCTCATCACCAGAAGGGCAAGTAGGAGGATCGAGATCCCAGTCCACCCCTGCTTATGCAGAAAAGAAATTCGGTTTATGCTTTGCTTTTCCATGAACACTTTTTCCTCTTAAAGGCTTTTTGCCTGATTACGTCGTTGACCAGATGTGGTAAATTGTACCATTACGGTCATCGCTGACAAACATGGAGCCGTCAGAGGCAAAAGCCACTCCAACTGGTCTTCCGCTCACATCCCCATTGTCATTAAGCCAGCCCGTTAGGAAATCTTGAGCTGGCCCGGCTACGGCTCCATTCTTAAGGGGGACGCGAACAACTTTGTAGCCCGTGGGGGCGCTGCGATTCCAGGAGCCATGGAAGGCAACGTACAGATTATCACGATACAGTCCTGGGAAATTTGTGGCCGTAGGAGGGTAGAACGCCAATCCTAGAGGAGCTGAGTGGGCCTGCATCTTTACCTGAGGTTGTTGAACGTTCTGGCAGGCGTTATCACCCTGCCCAAAGTCGGGATCAACAATGGTGCCAGCATGGCAGCGCGGCCAGCCATAATCACCCTCATTTACTAGTTTGTATATCGTCTCAGGTGGAATGTCGTCGCCGAGCATATCACGACCATTCACATCGGCCCAGATATCGCGTGTCCAGGGATTTTCCGCGAGGCCAACCGCGTTACGCAATCCTTTTGAGAACAG
>CAXTTV010000015.1:0-21463 GCA_964247295.1 uncultured Ktedonobacteraceae bacterium
ATCTCCATGCAAACCGAGACTTTCCGGACATTGGGAAGATAATGCATGCCCAACGTGATCGCAGGGGTGGTGCTTGATAGAACACAACGTTTGACCTGTTTTCATGCCAAATATACTAATTTATATGAATAAAAATGTTATAATTATCAATAAGTACAAAGAGTACTTTTAATGTTTTATTGCATTTTTATGCGGTGAATATTTTGCTTGTTGATGATAGGAGATTTCAATGTCAGAATTTTCTGCTAATCCTCTCCATATCGATTCCCCTGCTTCTATCTTTCTTAGCTACAGCCACAAAGATTCTGATGCAGCTATCTATCTGCATACCTTGCTAAATCTCAGAGGGATACGTGTCTGGCGTGATAGATCTCACTTGCCAGCAGGTGCAGAAACAGAAAAATATATTTCAGATGCCATTGATGACACGTATGATGTATTCGTTGTTTATATGACTCCAGAAAGTTTGAATTCTCAATTTGTGTGGAGAAAAGAAGTTGCAGTAGCTCTAGCTAAATATGAGCGTGATGCCAAAATTCGGTTAGTAGCAATTTGTAATGGTGTCAGCAAGCAAAGGTTAGAACAAGCATGCGTGGATAACCTGATGGCAAGTAACTCTTTGACGCGATACAATTGTGTATTTCTTAGTGATAGTTTGATCGATGATGCTCAAATCTTTTATCCACTTCTTCGTGAAGCTGCGAAAGGCATTCTTGTATCTGCTTTTGATCTACGTTTACGTCGTGTTAATGGACGTACATTTTCATATATGCCAACGTTGAATATTCATACATCTAATACACATATTAAAGTAGAAACGACTGACTTAGATTTAAACTGGTCTTTGGAATATATAGATAAACATAAGTATAATTTGCACTTACAGGATACATGGAACTCCTTACTACGACTGGCTCTTAGAGATGTCGAGACTACTTTAGGGGGTCAGAGTTCTAGTCATAAATTGCAGATATATATTAAGGCTCTTATACCGGTAGCTTTTGCTTTTGGAGTCACTTTTTCTAGAAACAAAGGGTTTCAACTCAGCGTCGGGGATGGCATACAGGTCTGGTCATCTGAAGAGAAAGTTATTGATTCTAATCCTCTCGAAATAAAAAGCAGTACTACAGTACATGGGGAAAAAGATGTAGCAGTGATGGAATTAACTTTTTTAAAGGATATAGGGTCAGATGTTAGAAGCTATCTGGAAGGTGCGAAATTATCTTACCAAGAACATATACGTTGTGCGCTGCTTGGTGAGGCTGGTTATGTAAATAGCGTGAGAGACTCTGAGCACGCATCTGCGATTGCACAACAAATAGGTTATGAAGTCAGAAAACTGGGCGGAAGAGGAATTAAGCTGATACACTTGTTTGCTATGATTCCTGCCGCCCTGGCTGTTTTAATTGGTCATCAATTGAATGCGAATGCTGTTCCTGAGACGATTATTTATAACTATATGGGCAGCCAGTATGTGCCGCTCTATACGTTGAGGCCTGAGTAGAGAAATCTACTTCAATGACTTTGGGGGCTCCGTCCGGCATGACTATTCGTATGCCGGGCTCCCTGGCTGGTCGCCATGCCAGCACTTTTCCCGGATTCTCAAGCATAAATTGCCGCTCCCTCTCTTTGAGGATCTGCTGCTGAAGCAGGAACCAGCAGGCGATCAACAGCATGAGCATGCTGCCGATCCCCATGGCCGGCCAGAGGATGGTAAACAGGGGGGTGTGCAGGTCTGCTTGCGGTGAGTTAAAACAGATGGCTTCCCCAGCGATCGCGATCGCTGTCATGAGTATCGCGACCAAACAGAGCACTGTAATTTTGAGTTTCATATAGTCAAAAATCCTTTATGTGAGATCTTGTGCAAGATGAATAATCTTATGAATTGAGATCTGGTTAAGAACATTGTAGTGTTCATGGCGATACTGGACAAGTTTCTACCGAATTTTCCTAGTCTCTTTTTACCCGTTTGTCGTAGTAGTTAGAACTTTCGTGTGCCTCGACTGTTTCCAGGTAGCAAGGTTTTGTATTTTTAGCGGGAAAAGACGTTCTATAAAAAAGGGGACTGCTGATACAACCACTATCTTTATTTTTGAACGGCAGTTATGAGGAGTATAGACGATGTCACAATTCTACAGTGTTCCTAATATCTATACGGATATGAGCGATCAATACCAGGGGTATTTTCGTTTCCGTTTCACCTGTCAGCAATGTTTCTGGCATATTGATACCGCGCCGATCCGTTCAAAGGTTTCAACAACCACGAATGTGATGGATATTGGGATTGGAATGCTAAATGGCTTCTGGGGGCGGGCCGCTGAGATGGGGGAAAAGGTATATGGCTCTCGCTGGCATCAGGAGCAGGCCGAGGCTTTACAAAAATCCTGGACTGAGATTCAGTCTCATTTTCATCACTGCCCAAAATGCTTTCGTACGGTCTGCCAGCGCTGTTTTAATGGGCAGCTTAATTTGTGCGTTTCCTGCGCGCCGGATCTCAGGGCCGATGGAGCTCAACATCTGCATCAACTAAACGTTGATGCTCAGCGTCAGCAAGTGGATCAACATTATGAGGCTCCTCGATTTAACGTTGACCAGATCCCCTCGGTAGTCAGTCCCGATATGGTGAAAGGACCGTTGCAGCGTCCCAATACGCCAGAAATGATGACCTGCCCATCCTGCCATCAGTTAGGACCGGGCGGTAAATTTTGTCAGCATTGTGGCATAAAGCTGCCTGTAGCTCCGAGGATCTGTCCAGGTTGCTCATCAGAGATCGGTGGGGGGGCGAAGTTCTGTCAGGAGTGTGGTACTCGATTGTAGGGTGTGAAAACCTGTATGCCCAGTCTGTGTTTTCCTGAGAGGGAGGCGGACGGTAAACGTTGTACCTTGATGTTCATGGCTTTTAACAGAGACCGTTCCTCCGTGATGTTCAACGATCTGGCGGACGCTAGCAAGGCCAATTCCCGTACCGGAGATCTTTCCAACCACATTCCGGGCGCGCTGAAAACGCTCGAACACATATGGGAGATCCTCCGCCGGGATGCCTATACCCTGATCTTTTATCTGAAGAACCGCCTCTATTGGCTCAGTGTTTGTCTTGGTCAAACGGATAAACACATCCCCTTTTGCCGGACTGTATTTGATTGCATTGCTGATCAGATTATCCAGGACGCGTTCCAGTCGTCGGGCGTCCCATTCTCCAATCAATTGAGGCTGGGAGGTCTCAAAATGAAGTTGAGGGATCATCGTACTTTGAGGCTGTTCAGCCAGGCGTTGTTGGATCAGCTCGACCAGATCGACAGGTAGGCGTTCTAGCTCCAGAGGCTGCCCACCTTGTAATAGCGCCAGATCGAGCAACTCACTCAGTAGAGAGTTCATACGGCTGGTCGCGATGGAAATCTTATCCAGCCCATTTTCTAACCAGCCGACATCCTGCATTTGGCTGCGCTTAATCTTGCGTTGCATCAACTCAACGAACCCTTTGATCGCCCCCAGTGGGTTCTTCAGATCGTGTGAAACCATTGAAAGGAGTGCATTGCGATCCTGAATTGCCTTTTGTGTCTCGTCATAAAGTAATTCAAGTTCGTGATTCTTTTGTTCCAGCTCAAGCCTGCGAGCATAGAGTTCGCGTTGAAGAGAAGCTTTATCGAGGGCGTGATGAATAGAATGTTGCAGGCTCTCGGATGAGGTTGTACCCTTGTTAAGGTAGTCATGGGCTCCATGCTTCATAGCCTCAACCGCAACCTTCTCTGTACCCTGACCAGTGAGCATAATCACCGCGATCTGACTAAGTTCGACCAGCCCATCCAGATGAGTGAGAAACTCCACCCCCGTCATATCGGGCAGGCTATAGTCGAGCAGAATACAATCCGGTCGTTGCTGTTGGCATGTTTGCAGACCCTCTTCACCATTTTCTGAGAAGGAGAAGGTATAGGTATAGAGAGGATCATTGCGCAAAAAGCGACGGAAGCTTGTTACATCTTCCGGATTGTCATCGATGATCAGCAGGGAGCAGGTGTTTTGCGAAGTCATGCGCTCTTTTATATACTTAGTCGGGGAGAACTACCGTCTTAAACCAGTAGTCATTCAATTGCTGGATCGCGGCGTTAAACTTTTCCATATGCTGATGTTTAAGCAGATAGCTGTTCGCCCCGCTACGATAGCATTCCTGAATATCTGAGGGACTGGCGGAGGAGGTCAGGATAATTACCGGGATAGTTTTTAAGCGTTCATCACCTTTAATCTGCTCCAGCACAGCGCGTCCATCTGTTCCCGGTAGATTAAGATCTAGCAGGATCAGAGAAGGGCGATCGGCATCGGTTTGATCTGTATACGGGTGACGGTGATACAGAAGATCCAGAGCTTCATCGCCATCATAACAGCGAATGACAGGACTGTTAAGCTTGTTTTTCTTGATTACGCGACCAAGGGTCTCGAAATCCTCATCGCAATCTTCAACGACCAGGATTGTGCTTTTCGATGACATCCGGTTTATCCTTCCTGAGACAGTTCCTGAGTAAGTGTAAAGTAGAAGGTGGTACCCTGACCGGGAGTGGACTCGACCCAGATCCGTCCACCATGGCGTTCAACAATTTTCTGTACAATAGTCAAGCCGGCACCAGTGCCTCCACCATATTTATCACGATTATGGAGACGCTTAAAGATACGAAAGATCGCGGTATAGTATTTTTCTTGAATGCCGATACCGTTATCGCGAATAAAGAACACATAACCCGATTGGGAAGGATCGTTTTCTTGAGAGGCTGTTGTATAGCCGATCTCGATCCAGCGTTCGGATCTTTCATTATATTTTAACGCATTTGAGATGAGATTGCTAAAAACCTCCCCAATGCGAGCCTGGTCACAATAAACTGTTGGGAGAGGACGTGGTATCCGGATCTGCGCGCCTGTTTCCCGAACACGAGCCTGAAGCATCTCAAGACTATCCTCAAGAACTTGATTTAGATCGGTCTGCTGAAACGCCAGATCAAGCCGACCGACACGTGAGTAGTGGAGCAGCGAGTCGATCAAATCCTCCATTCGTTTTGTCAGGCGGACCAGTGTCCGGAGCTTGGTAACCCCTTCCTCATCCAGCTTCTCCACATAATCTTCCATTAAAAATATGGAATAGTTATGGATACCGCGAAGAGGCTCCTTTAAATCATGAGATGCGATATAGGCGAAGGAGTCCAACTCCTGGTTGCTGCGCTCAAGCTCAGTATTTAGACGAGCTAGCGTGTCTACCTGACGAAGTACAACATTGAGCAACGCGGTCCGCAGATCTCCAGCGGCCAGCACTTCATAGGTTTTCCAGGGCAGAGCTGTCGCTCGTACCGTCTGCTTCCACTGTTCAAAAGATTTACGTGGATGCAGGCGCAGGCCATCATCATCGGCAGTTACAGCCTTATTGGGATCTCCACCCCAGGTAACGGTCTGAATAACTTCGGGCCGGAACCAGAGGATCGCATTGCGGCGAGCGCGAGAGATCATAATCGCGAGTATGCCGCTCGCGACCTCTTGAAATTGGCTGGCTGCCGGATATACACGGTTGAGAGTATGAGTAGAGAAAATCTCTTCACGTGTCTGCTGCGAGAGCCATTCGACCAATGCTCGTATCTGCTGCTGATCGGGTGTTTTCCCCAACGTCTGACACTTGCCCTCAAAAAGGATGGCCGCGCCACTAGCATCAACAAAATCAAGGAGATCAGGGGTGCGCCTTGTCAGGCCATCGGTCAGGTCTTGTTCTTCCGCGAGCATCTCAACAAACTGCTCCTGAGTTGACTTCAGGCGCAGCAACTCCTCCTGATCTTCCTTGCGCTCGCGATTAACAAGTTGCAGTGAGACTACCTGAGCCAGAAACTCGCAGGCCGTGCGGACATCGTAGGGAATATATTTTGGACTATAGTGATGACAGGCGATCAGGCCCCAAAGATCATCTCCATTCACCAGCGAGATCGACATCGAGGCCCCGACTCCCATATTCTTGAGATATTCCACATGAATAGGTGAGACGCTGCGTAGCATTGAATAGCTGAGATCCAATGGCCGACCAGTAATAGGATTAGCCGTTGGGATGATCGGGGACGGTACATAGTGTACATCAGCGATCAAACGGAGCCAGTTCAGGGTATAGAGGCGGCGAGCCTGCGCGGGAATATCGGAGGCGGGATAATGAAGCCCCATAAAAGAATCGATATTCTCCGCGACCGACTCCGCGATAACCTGGCCGTTCCATTGTTCGTCAAAGCGGTAGACCATTACGCGATCAAAACCAGTAATTGCCTGCACCTGTTCCGCCGCGATCCGACAGAATTGATTGACATCAGTGCTCTGTTGAATCTGGGCCAGAGTCGTGCGTACCGTGTGATAGACATTCTGCTGACCGGTCTCTGGATGGTGTTTAAACTGTTCCAGCTCCAGGATCACTAAACCTTGAGATCGGTGAACGATCCCATCAAAGTAGAGATCTTTGTTACGAGCTTTTAAGGTGAAGACATAGAGGGGATTGTTTTCCAAATTTTGTGTATGTAGAATTGTTTGTAGGTACGTTAACTGCTCCTGATCAAGCAAGCAACCGAGGCGCTGATCAATCAGCTCCTCCGGCTCGATACCTAGTAAATCAGTAGTATTCTCGCTTACCTGGAGGATCTTAAGTTCCGGTTCCTGAAATGCCAGGAGGACCCCATGAGGCTGAATCCGTCCTGGAATATGAATTGGCTCGCGATCGCAATTCGTCAAGTCAACCTGTTGACCAATAAAACTAAACTCACGCTCTTCCAAAGGATACTCCTGCATGTTATTAATCGTAATACATGGGCTTTCTTCATCCTAAACCATTGGATATATTGTGTCAAAGTCAGCCACACATTACCCAGAGTTTTCCTCATCGCGGACTGTGAAGTTGCCCAGGGCAGGGATTGCCAAAGAGCATGATCCTAAGACAACCACAACCGTGATCCTCCGCTACTCACCTCGCTTATGAAACTTCTGTTTCTTGCTTTTCGTGATACATATCGTTAACACCGTACTGTGATGCGGTACTTTATTTTTGATGTGTCTATCCAAAAATTTTGAGATAGCTGGAAAATGGAAGGAGAAAACGCTATGTGGCCTTACGACCAGAACAACCAGCAGATGTATCAGAACTATGCCAACGCCTGGGATCAGGGAACTTATCATCAGATTCCTGAGCAGGAGGCCCAGCAAAACTATGGTCAGCTCATTCAGAATGCGCCTCCCGATGTGGTGGCTCGTGCTCATGAGCAGTATTATCAGCAGATGCCGTCTCAGCAGCAGCAGGGTTTCGCTCAGAGCCTCTTTAATGGTTTAGCCGGGCGGGGAGTTGACCCGAACTCTATGGGTCTTCAGAATACAGATCCTCGCAATATGAGTCCACAAGATGTGGGACGGATGGCCGGGTACGCTCAGCAACAGCAGCCAGACATCCTTCATCAAATTATGGGCCCTGGTGGCCCTCTGGGAAGCACGGGAGCCAAACTTGCCGTAGCAGGTGTCGCGGCCCTGGCGGCCAAGCACTTTCTTGGTGGGGGTGGTGGCTTTGGTGGTGGCGGAAACCAGTTCTAGCAGACCAACCAGCAGAACTTGCCATCCCTTCAGAGCCTGGCTATGATCTATAACTGACCAAGCTTCATTATTGCGCAAATGGCATACATAGAAAAAAGCCTACCCATTTCAAGGAAAGCAAGGGCTCACCCAGACTATTATTATAGAGACCTGTCCGAGAGATCGGACAGGTCTTTTTTTGTACAAAGAGCAAATGCTACCGCTTAATTTGTGAAAGCTTTGAATGTATTCGTAAATTCGTAGTCGCCCTGCGAGACGCCACTACAAGTATCAGAGGCTGTTGTTGAGCCAGCACATGTTCCGTTATCTCGTGCAATTTCCCAGAATGCAAGTTCGCCAATATGATTCTGCTGAGCAAAAGAAAGCACTTGCTGCGCATCGCTCAAGCTAAAGATTTCTCCGGGCGAATCATTCTGACCGATCATGGAAGTAATACCAACCATTGACCACAACTCACTAGATGACTTAGATGGGTAGAGGCTTTGTAGTTGGGAGTACAGGCCATTGGCAGCATTGATGGCTTCCTGTCCCATGTTACTGTCTGGGGAACCATAATCCATTGTCATAAGGTTGACTATATTGATATTAACTCCGTGGGATACCGCACTTTGCAACAGTCCCAGGCTATCGCTGAGCAACCCTGTCGTTTCCGATGGAAGAGTAAATGAGATTGTTAAACCGGGATTCGCTGCCTGCAAGGCTGCCAGTGCCTCATTACGACGATCGTAGGACGTTGCGTCTCCTTGCGCGCCGCTTTCAATATCAAAATCAAGATGGGTCGCTTGATACTTATTGATGACAGCCTGATACTGAGCCTGCAAGCTACCGACGCTATCACATGTTTGAGCCAATTCCTGGCCTGCCTCTCCACCAAAGGA
This sequence comes from uncultured Ktedonobacteraceae bacterium, assembly GCA_964247295.1. Lineage (GTDB taxonomy): Bacteria > Chloroflexota > Ktedonobacteria > Ktedonobacterales > Ktedonobacteraceae > CAXTTV01. The sequence continues at coordinate 8,460 of CAXTTV010000015.1, forward strand.
GATGATGATATCACCGCCTTGTGAGCGAACATACTGAATGTCGCTCTCCAAATGCGGTAGACGAGTGCTTGCTTGATCAAGCGGAATAGTTCCTGCCCAGGCAGCATTGCAACCATTGCCGGTAATGAATGCGAGGGTATAGTGATTTTGCCCCGTACTCTGAGAGACTGATTGCAGATCAGGATTTAATGTAACGTCCTGATAGGGAGCAAAATACGAGCTGGGAAATGCCGATGCTGCATGAGCTTGTGGAACTCTACTGCTGAAGATTACTCCAACCGCTACAAGGTTAATGAGCACAGGAAGAGTCACCATAAGAAGCGTGGAGAGCCGTCGAGGTCGTTGCATAAATTTTCCTCTTGAAATACTTTAATGACGATTGAATGGCACCCGGTAATCCATACTAAAAGAAACTGCCGCATAGTAGCTTAATATATGCTATATTTCCGCCCGAAGTAACAATATTACTATGCATCACCTGTATGAATTTCCTTAACTAATTTTAGCTTCTTGTGGAAAGTATGTCAAGACAACTAGACCACTAGTGCTATTAACAGCTCAAGGAAAGGCAAACATAAAAACTGGCGAATGCCATACATAGATACATAGCTGATCGCTTTTCTCTTTTTAGAGGAGTATGTTATACTGCATGGCACTACGCGAAGTTTGAAATCTCTCAACAATGTTATAGGACAGCAAGATGTTTTTTGATCATACAAAAATTTATGTGAAAGCTGGGGATGGAGGCAACGGTTCAGCTCATTTCCGGCGTGAGAAATTCGCTCCCCTGGGTGGGCCGGATGGTGGAGATGGTGGCCGGGGAGGCAGTATCTTTATCGAGGCCACGCCAAATCTAAATACGTTAATTGATTTTCGCTATCGGCAACACTTTAAAGCGGATGCTGGCGAGCCTGGTATTCGTCAGAAGATGCATGGAGCCAAAGGTGAAGATATGACCTTAATGGTTCCCACGGGTACCATTGTACGCGACGCTGAGAATGGTGAGGTTGTCGCTGATCTCACGGAAGAGGGTCAGCAGGTAATGGTCGCGCGGGGTGGTCGTGGTGGGCTGGGAAACGTGCATTTCGCGACCTCTACAAATCAGGCTCCGAAAGAATCGCAGCGTGGAGAACCGGGTCAGGAGCGCTGGCTGCTATTAGAGCTACGCCTGATTGCCGATGTCGGATTGGTAGGATATCCCAATGCTGGTAAGTCCACCTTGCTGTCTGTTGTGACCGCAGCCAGACCAAAGATCGCTGACTACCCTTTTACAACGCTTTCACCCAATCTAGGAGTCGTGGGTGTTGGGCAGATTGCCAGTGGCGACGAATATGGATTCGTACTGGCGGATATCCCAGGTTTGATCGAAGGCGCGGCCCAGGGTGTTGGTCTGGGACATGAATTTCTCCGCCATGTAAAGCGGACCAATCTACTGCTGCATGTGCTGGATGGAGCCTCGTTGGATCGAGACCCCTGGGAAGATTTCAACCAGATCAACAAAGAGCTAAAAGAGTATGATGAGCAACTGGGCTCACGACCGCAGATCGTGGTTTTCAACAAGATTGATCTACCTGAGGCTCAGGAGCGCTGGCCTGCTCTGCAAGAAAAGGTTGAAGCTGCCGGCTATACCATCGTCGCGATCTCAGCGGCGGCCCATCAGGGAACGGAAGAACTGATGCAGTTTACCTCGCGCCGCTTAATTGAGATTCGCCGGGAAGAGGAAGAGCGAGCAGCCGCGCAGGTATTACTAGATAATACAAACGATGTCGTCTTGAGACCGCGCCCTGAGAATGCCTTCACCGTCACAAAAGAAGATGGGATCTTCGTGGTGCGTGGGCGTAGGATCGAGCGGGCCGTCAATATGACTGATCCTGAGAGCGATGAGGGTATGGATCGTTTGCAGGTAACCCTGGAGAAAATGGGAGTTACAAAGGCGCTAGAAGAAGCGGGTGTCGGTGTTGGCGACGCCGTTCGGTTTGGCAAGACCGAGCTTATCTGGGGTGAATAAACATACACCAGGAGAAGGGAGGCAATAGCGGCTCTGTTGGGAAATTTAATAAAAGGAATGGGGGCGAGCCGAGGGAGGTGAGACTTCGTAGATTGGGCCACGTATGAGCCTGTAGGATCGGGAAGATCATCGGGGCCATGGCCCAGGATGGTTCGGCTCCTCCCTTCCTTCTATAAACCTCTTTCCCTGTTCCCATCAGACGAATGGATGTGGCGATGGGAGTAATTCCTGTCTCCACGATCCCACACGTGGCTCGACCTACCTCATTCGACTTCCTATCTCTGTACAGGAACCTCTTTTCCTTTTCTCAACAGAGTCAATTTGCTTCCCCTTCTCTTTTTCTTGTCCTCTCTCTCCCATTTCACAAAAATCTACTTAACAGTTTGTGTTATACTTGACTTGCAACGGACTGCCAGCCATATATATATTTATTTTCAAAATGAGAGACGCGTTACACATGGGTGAAACTCTAAACATTCTATTTCAAAAGCGCACGGATGGATCTGTTGAGTTACAGGCACGAGATAGCTGGTCGGGGCAGACAGTCACAGATGATTTTTACGCTCCATATTCGAGTCGTCAGTTAAATTCTCTTCTCAAAAAACTAAATAATCTTGAAAGCGACAATTTTGAATTGCAGGAGATTGGGAAGCGCCTTTTCCAGTCTCTCTGTGGAGGCAAAACCGCCAATGGTGGAAAGGCCTGTCCAGTCCGAAATCTTTTGGCGAGCGTGATCTCTCGTATTCTGCGCAGGCGTGGGACGATCGCTCTGATTTTAAGCTTTGCGCCAGGGTGTGATGAACTGGCCCGTTATCCCTGGGAGCTGCTCCACAATGGCGATCATTTTCTGCTAGCCTCCGGCATTTTCACATTGACGCGTGCGCTTCTGCGACCCGAAGCCTCCATCGGGTGTGAGTTACCAGTGCATCCACCGCTGCGAATGCTCTATATTGGTTCTTCCCCCTGTGATAGCAAGCCCCTGGAGATTGAGCGCAGCTTTGAGGCTCTGGAACGTGGCCTCTCGCGATTGATCTCCAATGGTCAGCTTCTTTTAGATCGCCTGGAACCCCCGACTTTTAGTGAACTGGTGCGCTACTTAAGCTCGCATGGTGGTGCCAGCGTCTTTAATGATAATGAGACGCTCCTCCCCTGTTACATTGTGCATTTTGATGGGCATGGAGCCTATGGACGGCTCTGTCATGAGGATGAGTGTGAGACGCTCAATGATCCTGATGCTAAACGCTGTATCTCCTGTGGCGCGGCGCTGACGCGTGTGCATCCTCAGACATACCTGTGTTTCTGTGATGAGGATGGGCGTAATAAGTATATCGATACTTTAACCTTGCGAGAGCTTTTTGTAAGCAGCGATGTACGGCTGGCGGTATTTTCCGCCTGTGAGACCGCTACATTATCCCAGCAGCAGGCGCGTCAGCCAGGAACTACGCCCCGGCGGGTGAAGGCTGAAGCGACGCTGGCGACGGCGCTTTTGCTGGCCCAGGTTCCGGCGGTAGTCGCGATGCCCTTCTCATTGCAAGACGATCTTACGCCGACGTTCATGTTTCATTTCTATGAGGCCCTGGCTGATGGCCGCACTCTGGAAGAGGCGCTTTCACGTGCGCGTCAGGCCCTTTTGCCCAGTCATCAGGGCTGGTTTATTCCAGTCCTTTATCGCTATGTAGCGGAGGGCCAGGAGGCTCCAGTTCCCTTACTGGTTGGGCGAGATCGCTCAGATGAGCAGGAGCATCCTTTACAGCATTTGGGAGCCTTATCTGCACTGGTTGGACGAGATCGCGAGCTTTTAGATCTGGAGACGCTTCTGGCGACCGCCTCAAATCCTACCGGGGCGCGAAGTCAGGAGGGCCAGAAACTGTTCCGGCTTCGGCCTGGCATGCATCATCTGGCCTTAATTGGCCCGGCGGGTATCGGGAAAAGTGCCTTGGCCTTTGAGGTTGTTCGACGCAATCGAACCAGATTTACCGGTGGTGTGATCGGTATCACATTGCAGGGGGGCAAACCCTTTAATGAGGCTCTGGCGGAGATTTCGCAGCAGATTCACCTTTCGGGGCAGCCGTCGCTCTCGCCCGATCCCAGTCAACGCGCCAGAATGCTGTTAAATGTGTTACGCGCCCGTGCCAATCGAGAACTGCCCTGTCTGCTCTTCGTGGATGCCTTTGAGGAGGCTCCTCAGGAAGATCTTGGTCTCTGGCATCGTTTCCTGTGTATGATGCCAGAGCAGATTGTGGTCCTGATTACCTCGCGCTCCACACCTTCGACAAACTCGGTTCCTGAAGGTGGGATGTGCCGCTGGTATGAATATACGGTCGGGAAGATGACCAAAAATGATCTCATGAAGCTTTTTATCGAGCTGGCTGAAAGTAGTGGGCTGGATCAACGTATCCACATGGGAGATCCTGAGCAGCAGGAGATCCTCAAAGATATCTGTGATCTGCTGGATGGTTACCCACTGGGAGCCGAGCTGATCTTTGGGACTGCTCGGTCGATAAGAGGGCGTGTGTTTGCGCCAGAGGCCGCGACTCGATCTCTGGAAGAGGTTCGGGACGAGTTGCGGGGGACGCCGCTGGCTGGTATCTGGGCGGTGTTAGAGGTCGCATATCTCCGGCTCTCGCCGCTGGCTCGATTGTTACTCTCTTATCTATCTGCCTTTCGCCTGCCCTTTAGTCGGGAGCAGATTCTGGCATTGATCGCGCCCGAGACGCCGGCCTCAGCCAGATCGACCCTGCGTCTGGAGAGTGAAGCGTATGTTGCCAGCAGGCTTGTGGTAGACGCGACGCCAGAAAGCCTGTTGCCCATCGAGAATCCTGTGCCGCCTGAACTGGTTCAGCAGTGGCGGGCGATCCGAGACGATCTGGTACAGGCCTCATTTATTCAATTTGACGGTCACTTCTACACCATTCATCCTCAGGTACGGAACTTCGCGCTTTCTTATCTGCCTACCGAGGAGCGGCGGCGGGTTCACCGGGTCGCGGCCACCTATTATAGTAGCCTTTCACAGCCCAGTCCAGAGGAATGGTTCGCGGCCTTTGAGCATTTGGAGGGCGCGGGCGATCCTGAGGATCTTCAGAAGGCTGTCCGTTTAGCGGTTCGTGCCTCGTGGGCGGTTGAGGGCAGAGGTCGGCATAGCGAGATTGTTTCGATGCTGAGACGCGCTGAGACGCACGCCCTCAGGCAGGGAGATAAAACCGGTGAGGGGCAGATTCTTTGTAGCCTGGGGTCGACTCTCCGTAGGATGGGGCATTCCGCTGAGGCCGTGGCCTGTCTCACGCGCAGTTTGGCCCTGCATCGTGAGCGAAAGGAGTCGGTTGATGCCGGCTGGGCTCTTTACGAGCTGGGTTCGTTACTGCGTGAAGATGGTCAGTTTGATCGGGCCGAGCAGCAGATGGCCGAGGCGCAGCACCTTTTCCAGGAGGGAAGTGAGGAGCAGGGCGAAGCCTGGGTCCTGACTACTCGTGGCGAGATCGCCCGAGGTCGGGGACGTTATAAAGAGGCGCAGGAACTATTTGCCGTCGCTCTTAGCCGGTTCCGTCAGCATTATATTGATGAGGGGGTAGCCACCGTCCTTCGCGATCGAGGAACCATTTACGAGATCCTTGGTTGTTATAGTGAGGCCCTCTGTGATTATGAAGAGGCGGCCCGGATGTTTCAAGCTCTGGGTCTGCGTTCACATATGGCCTGGGTAATGGCGGATCAGAGCCTGATCTTTGCCGACCAGGAAAACTATCAACTGGCCGAGAAGACGAATCAGGAGGCTCTGATCATCTTTCGGGAGGAGCAGTTGCGTCGGGGAGAGGCCTGGACCCTCTGGGCCCGTGGAGAGACGGCTCTAAAGCAACATAGACCCGAGGCGCGCAACTTTTTTGACGAGTCCTTAAAGATTTTTAGTAGCATCGGCAATCGTGTCGATATGGCGCGAGTCACGAATGGGCAGGCCGCCGTCTCTTTTTCTGAGGGCGATTATCTTGTGGCGCGGGAGCTTTATGGGCAAGCCCTGAGTATCGCCCGAGAGCAGGGGGCGAGGCAGATAGAGGGACGCTCTCTGCGTGGGCTAGGAGACGTAGCTCGAGTTCTACGACGGCTGACCGAGGCCCGACAATATTATCAAGATGCCAGTACGATCGCCAAAGATCTGGACTTGATACCAGAGCAGTGTGCCTTATTAAAGCGACAGGGAGAGCTTCTACTGGCCCTTGGTCGTCATGCCGAAGCCTTGCAGCATTGGATCGAAGCGTTAAGCCTCGATCGCAGATTGGGTCATCAGGCCCGGCAGGATCTGGAGAAAAAGATCACTGCCCTGGTGCGCGATCAGCATCTGGAGGTTATCTACGCAGAGTCTCTCCAGCGTTGTAGCCTGGATTAAAGTGATCTAATAGAAGGTCGAGCCAGCAATAGATAAAGCGAATAAAGGCCGACAATCGAGGCGCTGCCGAAAACCAGCACTGGAGCTCCCAAGAAAGGGATCAAAGCCCCCGCTGGGAAGTCACCCAATGGCCGTAGCCCCATAATGCAGAGAGTATTCAGACTCATTGCCCTGCCTCGCATCTGTGGTGGGACGCGTGTCTGCATCAGCGTGATTGTCGTTGCCCCGATCCCATTTTGAGCGATCCCCACAATCAATAATGCCAGTAGCGAAACCTCAAAATTTCTGCTGAGGGCCAACAGGAAAAGTCCACCGGTCCATATCAACAGTGAGAACAGAAGCAGTAATCCTTTATGCTGGAAATCTCCCAGAGAGGCGATTGTCAAAGCTCCCAAGAGTGTCCCCAGGCCAGCCGCCGAAAAAAGCAAGCCAAGCTGGAGGGGTGACAGATGCAGCACCTGAGTCGCAAAGATGGGAAGGATCAATGATGTTGAAGGGCCAAAAAACAGCATAGCTGCATAGCCAGAAAGAACCCATGGTAGCGCGCTATCTTTACCAATGGTCTTGAGTGCCTCGCCGATCGCAGAGAAGGTTGGGATACGCTTCTCAATGTTTTGCCCATCCGTTTTAGGGACGCGCAGAACAAACAGCGCCCCAAGCACACCCAGAAAACTGATCCCATTCAGAAAGAAATTGCCTGCAAAGCCGATCCGAGCGATCGTCAGGCCCGCGAGCGAGGGACCCAGGACTGCCGAGCCATTAAACACAATTGACTGGAGCGAAACGGCGTTCATCAGATCCTCCCGTGGGACCAGCACCGGGACCAGAGATGAGCGCGTTGGTTGGTCAAAGCTCAGGATCGTTCCTGAGCAGAAGGCCAGGATCACAATCATCCATACCTGAATAACATTGGTAATCGTCAAAATACCGAGCAGAAACGCCAGCAACATCGAGAGACTCTGGGTGAAGAGCAGTAGCCGTCGTTTATCAAAGCGATCCGCCAGACTCCCACCGATGAGCGCGAACAAAAAGAACGAGGCAGCCTGAGCCAGCGAAACCAGACCAAGAGCGAAGGCCGAGCCCGTAAGTTTCAGCACCAGCAGACTTTGCGCGATAATCTGCATCCAGGTGCCGATTCCCGAGACCACCAGCCCGATCCAGAGCAGCCGAAAATCGCGGTGCCGCAGCGCCCGAAAGGTTTGTAAGCGACCGTGGTCCGTCGTCATCGGAGATGGATTGTGTTGATCAGGAGAGGAAGATGTGTGAGCCATAAGTTATTCCTATCAGATCGAGGTGAATAGTCTGTATAATACGCAATTACTATAGCATATCGATGCTCGTCAGACCTGGAATGGAGCACTCGAAATCTAGCAGGAGTATTGGAGGTATTGCGAACGTCTTCCTTAGACCCGATAGGCAGAGAAAACGGGGCTCAGCAGAGATCCGCCGGGCCCCGTTTTCTCTGATAGCGACCGTTATTTTGTATTAAGCGTTGTGCCATCGTGTGGTTCAGCCTTATTGCCATCGGCGCGAAACAGGCGGTTCATTAGACTGCGTTCAGCCTGGACCAGCACCTCCTCTTCCTCGGGTGAAGTCAGATCGGGAGCATGCGGATCTATTTTCTCCTCGCTACGGATAGGTTCGTAGGGATTGGGCAGATCGGCTGGGGGCAGATTGCCTTGAAGAATTGGTTCCTTAGACAGGATTTGATCGCGGCGCATGGGCTGAGTCTCCTGCTTCTCCAGTGCCATGCGATTATCGATCTCTTGAAGGAGATGGACAATCGCTGGTCGCAGCGCGCGGTTGCTTTCAGGAATGCGGCTCCATTGCGCCATCGCCGCTGGAAAGTAGCCGGCACGATAGCAGTAGAGGCCGAGCATCGCACGCGCATCAAAGATATTCATGCGTTGCCAGAGGGCCAGTTCCTCGGCTGGTGTCTCAATCACTGCCTCGCTAGCTTCAATAATCTCGACCAGATGGTACATGCGAATCCCCAGAATGCGATAGGGATACCCATAATAGAGAGCTAGACGGCGGCGGCGGCGGCGCTCAGCCGGATGTTTGCCCACAAAGTAGCGTCGAGTCCAAGAGCCAGTTGACCAGATGACCCAGGCCAGTAAGATAATCAGAAAGCGGCCCAGCCAGCGTTGCCAGGACTCTGGGGAGAGACCAATCATCACACCAAGGGCGGCAAAACAGGCACCCAGCGCCCAGGCTCCGTAGACCAGACGGCGGCGGTCCCAGCCCAGTAGATCGAAATGGTGGTGGAGGGGTGTCGCCAGAAACGGCAGTGGAAACTCCGTGTGGGGGATATACTCTTGATTGCTGGCGAAGCGCAACAGGTGCAGACGACTACGGAAAAAGCGCGTCATAATCCGCCCCTGGATCAGCGCCGAAGCTCCCTCAATCACAAAGGCCCCACCGATCATCAGCAGTAGGAACTCCTGGCGCGAAAAGATCGCCACCATTGCCAGCATGCCACCCAGACCCAGAGCTCCACTATCGCCCATATAGATTTTCGCGCGGCGCGTAGCCGTTCCGCGTCTGGCGGCCCAGGAGGAGGGCCAGTTCCAGGGAAGATAACCTAGGGAACCACCCGCGCAGAGCAAGCAGAGGACCACCAGCACAATCCCTTGTGGGGTACTTGGATTATTGAGTAGACCGGTCACCACAATGCCAAAGGCCAGGGCCGCGCTAAAAACCAGACCGCCAGCCAGGCCATCCAGACCGTCGCTAAAGTCCACCGAAAGCGAAGTCATACTACCGATCACGCAGGTCCATAGGATCAAAAAGACCATCCAGATATAGGGGAAGTGAGGAATGTTAAAGAGAGGTCCCAGGATTGGAAGCTGCTTAAATGGTGTATAGGGGTCCTGAGCGCCGGGTATCAGAAAGTAGTAGGCCAGGGCCGCCCCAACTGAAACCGCGATCACCCCCGCGAATTTCTTTTTCTCAGAAAGGCCGGCCTTGCTAAAAACTTTATGCCAGTCATCAACAAAACCCACCAGGGTGTAGCCAAAAGTTGCCGCCAGCCCAATAATCAAGAGAGTCCATTGGGTACGGTCAAAGTGAAAAACGAAACCGGCAGCCAGACCGCTCAAGATAATAGAGATCGTAATTGCTGGACCCCCGACCAGGGGTAGTTCGATGGTTTTAATTTCGCGTCCGCCAGCCGGCAGATCCGAGCGATGTGCTCCGGGTTTAAACTCACCACTTCGGAATTTTGGAAACAGGACTTTCGCCAGACCTGCCATGAGAGCAGTGAGGGCTGTGCAGACTATAAATGTTGCTAAAAGCCAGATTAAAAGAACCATATATACTCCCATAGACGAAAAGACGTATTCTGCTTTTAAGGCAGTGAAACGAAACTTTTTTAGAAATCAGAGGTCCCGTTCCCAGAAAGGCCTGCTGACAGATGTAGTCAACGTAAAAGATAGACAGAAAAACAGGTTTTACACATCATCTCCGATAGTTTAAACGATGTTCACTCCCGGTTCGACGCATGCAATGCGTGTAATTGTGCGCGAGCCGCTTCACGATCATCCCAGGGAAGCTTCTCGCGGCCTATAAAGATACTTTGTTCGTGACCTTTGCCAGCCAGCAAGACGGTATCGCCAGCCTGAGCGTACTGAAAGGCCCTCGCAATCGCTTGTGTGCGATCGGCGATGCGCAGGAAATCCGTCCCCTCTTGCTTTCCCTGTGCCTCCGCTCCCCCCGCGATCTCTCGGAGAATCGTCTCTCGATCCTCCTCACGCGGATCTTCATCCGTGATTACCGTAAAGTCTGCTTTCAGAGCCGCGATTCTCCCCATCTCTGGACGTTTCTGACGATCGCGTTCGCCAGCCGAGCCAAAGACTACAATCAGACGGCCCTTTGTCAGGGGGCGGAGCGTATCCAGTACCTTTGCCAGGCTCTCGGCTGTATGCGCATAGTCAACCACCACCGCGAAATCCTGCCCCTCAATAATCCTTTCCATGCGGCCAGCGACGCCATGAACCTGTGCCAGTGCTTCCGCGATGATCCTGGGCTCAATTCCCTGACTATAGGCCGTTGTGATCGCCGCCAGACAGTTACTGACGTTAAAGCGACCGACCAGGGGGGCCTCAACGCGGATCTCCCCATCTGGTAGAAGTGTTCGGAAGCGCATAGACGAGGGGAGGAGCTCCACATCAACGGCGCGGATCGCGGCTGGAGCGTCGATCGCGTAATCCACAATCGGGACCCGGCAATAGGGCTTCAGGATCTCATAGCTTGAGTCATCGCGATTAAGGATAGCCACTGATCGGGCCCCTAATCCTTTATCGCGCTCGGGATCAAGCATCTCGAACAGGCGGGCCTTAGCCCGGCGATAAGCCTCAACCGACTTATGGAAATCGAGATGCTCGCTGGTGATATTTGTCACCACCGCCACATCAAAAAAGCAGTTCCGGACACGTTGAAGCTCAAGGCCATGGGAAGTAGACTCCACAATCGCATGAGACACCCCCGCATCTAGCATGCGGCGCAGGAACTCCTGCACTTCCAAAGACTCTAATGTACTCTGGCGACTGGTATTTTCCCACTCCTGCCCACCGATCCTGAAATTCGCCGTTGTCATCAGGCCGGAACGCTTGCCGGCATAGTCAAAAATGCTGCTGATCAGATTGCTTGTCGTAGTTTTCCCATCGGTGCCGGTCACGCCAATGGTGCAAAGCTTCTGGGCGGGATACTGGTAGAAGGCCGCCGCCAGATCTGCCAGCGCCTGACGGACATCAGTAACCTCCAGGTATGGAAAGGGAGTAACGAGCCCATCGAGCGAAGCGCCCAGAGCCAACCGTGCGCCCTGCTGGGCGGCTTGATCCAGAAAACGTCTGCCATCGGTATGGGTGCCTGGAACTGCAATAAATAAGCTTCCAGGCTGAACTTTACGAGAGTCATAGGCCAGAGAACTGATCTCCATCGTCAGGTCCAGTCCAGTCGTCCGAGAACCAAAGGCGACCCTTGTACCATTGGCAATCAGCCCCTGAGGCGATTGTTCCAGAGCAGCCAGCAATGTTTGTAGCTTCATCAAAATCCCCATCTGGAAGTTACTCATTTTAATAAAAGATAGTCCGTGTACGATGGTATGGTTGCATCTGCTGGGCCTGCTGACCCAGAGACCAGAGGTGCTGATCAATCTGGGCCGCATGTACCGGGCGATCATGGTTTATTAGATACTGCTGCAATAGTTCACAGGCCCAGATAGTTGCGGCGCGGATCTCAATTTCCGCTTCGCTGCCCTGTTGTATTAAATCCTGGGCATCGACCCGCGCGGCCAGTTGCGGCTCGTACTCCAGAACTCCGGTGTAACGTAAGACCTGTGGTAACTTATAGTCAGCAAAGATCGTCAGTTGATCGAGGTCAGAGAAACGGCCCCAGGACTCGCCCGAGAAGCTTGCATAGAGATCGGCGACACAGATCTGAGCCCGTTTCAAAAAGCGCACCTCTGTACCCCGATAGATCCCCACATCTCGAAATGAGGGGAAGTTTTCGGCCAGCAGGAGCGCCAGGCGAGGAGCACTATAGCCCGTCCGCTCGATCGCCTGAGAGAACTGTCCTCCGAACTGGGATCGTAAGACGCGGCCCGTCTCTTGAATTGCCTGGAGCCGTTGCTCAAAAAGTGGAATGGTCGCCTCCCCCCGAAAGATTTCTGCCAGCGTCCGCGCGTCAAGTTTTTCCAGATAGTCAGCATCCCAGAGCGGGTGATCCTCCGCCACTGCGCGTGTCAGGGCAGCGGCCTCGGCCCAGTAACCATCCAGAGATTCTCCTTTATAAGAGACACGCCATCGTGGCTGGCCTTTTTCACCCCAGAAGCAGAAATTCAACGTATCCAGAACCAGGACCCAATTCACCGTTCGTTGAGAGTCATCAAAAAAGTGAACATCGTCATGAAGGATAGAAGCTGGCTGGGTAGTCCAATCTTCTTGTAGCCATGAATCCGCCAGAGCGACCAGTTTCTCATCATTTATATGGACAAGAGAACTTTGCTCTACCACAACACGAGTACTTTTCAGCACTCCAAGTGGATCAGGACCTGGAAAATCAAAGCGTGAATGGGAGTGTTCCCCCGACCAACCCTGGTTGTTTACCTTGTGCATCTAAGCTCCTTCCTTTTTTGACACTTCGATTGTACTTACTGGAAGCGGGTTCGTCAATGTTAACGGCCCTATATGGTTAGCAATAAGCAAGAGATATAAGAAAAGCTGACGATAAAAATAAGGAGAGGAGAAAGGATAGTTCATGAAGAAAGAAATGGGTAACAGAAATCAGATGGAGCAAGAAACGATCGAGGACATTCAAGATTTTCTACGAATAAGGCTCAAAAATATCGTTGAAACGCTTTCAGACACTTTTCAGAAAGATATCAAAATCGCCTTAGAGGCTGAAAGCAAGCTTTGGTCGAGACAAAGTGAACGTAAGATAGTGAAAAGGGAGCCCGATCAGACGGGACAACCTGTAGCGGGCTCCTGGCCCCTTTCTGTTTTTCTTATAGCCGTTTCAATTCAAAAAAACATTTCGTTGGAGGTCGTGGGGGGAGTAGCGTTGTCCGTAGAGTTTCTGATCTGTGCTCTTGATATTTTAGATGATGTAGAGGATGGGGAT
>CAXTTV010000015.1:21473-44785 GCA_964247295.1 uncultured Ktedonobacteraceae bacterium
GCTTATTCAAAAAATCGGTGTGCCGCGCAGTCTCAACGTCTCCACTATTTTACTTGTGCTGGCACAACGCTGCCTGCTAAATCTTTATATGCAGGCGGGATATACAACCACTGTTCCGGTTCTACTCACTGCGTATCAGCAAGCATTAGAGCGAGCCTGTAGTGGTCAGCACCAGGACCTTTTGAATGAGAGCCGTTCCGTAGAGGAGGTTACCCAGCAGGAGTACCTGGAGGTAGCCTCCGCCAAAGCGGGAGCGCTCATGAGCCTGGCGTTTCGACTGGGGGCTTTATGTGCGGAGGCCGATGAAGGGATGACCGAAGATTTTGCGCGTCTGGGGGAGTTATTGGGCATTGCTCATCAACTTGACAACGACAGCCATGACCTGGAGCAGTTGATGCACTCATCTTCAAATGGTTCGAGACCAGGAAAGAGTGATCTCACGCGGCACAAAAAAAATCTTCCTTATCTTTTAGCCTATCGCTATAGTGCTGAGGAATGGGATGGATCGGGACCAATAGAGCAGCCGCTGGCCTGGAGGGCCGGGGTATTGGGAACCTGGGGTACGGGTCAATTGTATCGGGAAGAGGCGCGTGCAGTTTTACAAAAGATCTCATCTAAAGTGTTGTTAAGAAACGAGCTACTAGAGATCCTGAGAATTGATAATTAAAGTGTAATGTGAATAGTTAATAAGGAACATGTTTTCCATTTGTTACCTACAAGGTATACCCGACAGTGGAACGTATCGCGTCTTCTGATTGAAAGCGATTATAGCAATCATTTTACAAGCGACAGGAGATACAATGTATGACGATTACACGTCGTGACTCTTTTAATCTTACTACACGTCAGCTAGAAGTGTTAAAATTTCTCGCAGCAAGAGAGAATTGGTCAATTGGAGAGGTAGCCTCAGCTTTAGGAGTAAGTTCGGCTGCTGCTACAAAAGCAATCACTCGATTGGAGCGCAAGGGATTGGTGAGTCGATCTGAGAACATGATGGATCGTCGTTGTGTCAACGTAAGCCTGACCTCATCGGGAACCGATACTCTACGTAAAGACAAACAATCGGTAGCGTACTAAAGTTATCAGACTCAGTTGTATGTACTGGTGTTATGCCAGCCTCGTGCTTCTAGTAAATTATCTATAAGTATGATCTGCGCGATAAAGTCCTCCTCGTCTTGTGTGGAGGTTGTCCAAATTCTGTCCCCTATAGGGGATTTACGCACCCTTTTCTTGTCATAGAGAATGAAGAGGGAGGCCAGGGGCAACCTGCCGCACAGAGGGCCGCCAATTTGAGAGGCAGTGGACGGGGTAACATCATGAGAGTCGTACGCGAGTGAGAGGTGAGCATCAGGAATTTGATCCTGACCCTTGTCTGATATATCCTCGTTGAGTAGCATAATCCCAAAGTGATTTTTGAAGTTGGCGACGAGCGCGAGAGATCCGACTCATAACCGTCCCGATAGGAATTTGAAGGGTCTCAGCGATCTCTTTGTAAGACATATCCTCAATATCGGCCAGAATCAGAGCGATCCGGAAATTCTGGGGAAGGTCCATCAGGGCCTTATAGACATCCTCATCAAGATAAGAATTGATAACCTCATCTTCAGCGGCGTTCGACAGTTCCTGACCAGTGAGATCGCGGATGCGGTTATAAATGTAGAAATCCTCGCCCTCCGGTAGTGAAGCCGGGGTTGGATGCGTTGCCTGTTTTCGGTAACGATTAATCGCCGAGGTGTTGAGAATGCGGAAAAGCCAGGCTCTCAGGTTTGTTCCACGCTGATAGGTATCGGCGAAACGGAAGGCTTTCAACATCGTCTCCTGTACCAGATCTTCCGCCTCCTGCGGGTTATTTGTCAGGCGTAACGCCGTACGGTACAGACTATCTAACTGGGCCAGGACGCCCGCCTCAAAATCCTCGGTAACAGTAGTATCAGCATTGGTAACGGTAGTAGTGTCAGCGTTCTGCGGCTGTTCCGACATGCAAAACTCCTCTATCAACAAAACTCCCCAAAAGGAAGTACCACTTGAAGTATAGCGTACTCGCTAGGGGAATGAAAGGCCCTCTCGTTATGTTACAATAATCAAGAACATTTGGCGAGCTCAGATCAGGAGAGGTAATTTTATGATAAATTGTTTAGAAGCTGTTGCTCGTCTGCATCTCTATGTAGATCGAGAATTGACTGTTGAGGAAGTCGAGATTGTGCAACAGCATCTGTCGAATTGTCCCAGTTGTGAATGTCGCTTTCATTTTGATCTGAAAGTTCGGCGACTCCTTCACGAAAAATGCACGATCGATGGGGCACCGGAACATTTACGGATTGCGGTAATGCGTCTGATATATACTTCCAAAGCCTCTCAAGCTCCTCTCGATCCAGAAATAGAGCAGCAGATCCGCGCTGATATTACTAGTCCCTTCAACGATAGTATCGCGGAATAGCCTTACCCTCCCTTTTTAGATAGACGATAAGATGTGGGTAGATAGATACATTAGCTCAAATTTTTAATAATTGGAACAGGTTAAATTTAATCTGTGCCAGCGCGAAAAGTTCTCCACAGGCCAGCAAGAGAGCGAGGCTAAAGTAAGGGAAAAGGTCTCGATAGCGCTCAAACGTTTCGTCTTGCTTCCGGACTGCAACAATAACAATCAGATTGATGAAGCTTACGACCGTCATCAATCCGAAGGTGCTGAGTAGGGCTAATGGGTAAAGCAGAAACGCGTTCTGTGAGGCCACGGCCAGAAATCCCAATAGCAGGACGGGGAGCAGAAGCCCCAGATCTATAGGGCCAGTCAGACTACGTCGGTCATCGACCGCGCGCCAGAACATACGATTCGCGATTGGCAGACTCAGCGTGGCCAGAGCCAATCCCGTGAGCAAACCAGTCGCCAGGCGGATCAGGTTATGGGGGCGATAGAGGTATTGTATTCTAAGATCCAGGAACAGCGAATTCACGCCGTCGATCGCCATAGCCAGTACACCAGCAACCAGTAAAACCAGCAGTGGCCATGGTGGAAGCAACTGGGCCTTGCGTCTGGGTGAGGTGAGCAGGGTGATCAAGGTCAGACTAAAGCCCAGGTAGATGCCGGTATTGCGTGCGCAGAGTGGTAGGCGTTGCCCGGCTGGATAGAATGAGTGGCTGGGGAGTTGCGCGCAGATCCCACTGTCCAGCCATTGTAAGCGCTGGATCAACGTCTGACCAGGGAGAAATACCAGGGCGGCCAATGCAATCAGGTAGAGGCCGACCGTTGCCCTGGTGATCCATGGTCGTCCTGGGTAATGTCCCGCTGTCTGTGAATTGCTAGAGGTCGGGTTGGAGGCTGGTGATTGCGCCATTGTTCCCTGCTTTCTTTCTGTCTGATTAAAAGGTTGCACCCAGATTAAAATAGCTGTTGAGCAGGACCAGTAGATTAAAATAGATCATAACCCCGACCACGATCATCACAATGCCTGTTCCCACCTCAATTTTTCCCAGGTGGGGCTTGAGCCACTTAAGTATGCGGCTAAATTGATCCAACCCTAACCCGAGCAGCAAAAAGGGAACTCCTAGCCCGAGCGAGTAGGAAAAGAGCAACAGGACGCCTTGCGAAAGTGTTGCCGCATTCGCAGCCAGGCCCAGAATTGGCCCCAAAATCAGGCCGACGCAGGGAGTCCAGCCGATCGCGAACACCAGCCCGATCAGGAACGAGGCGGGATAGCTGGGGCGCGCCGGGCGGAATTCAAAGCGTTTCTGCCAGTAGAGTAAAGGGATCTTCAAGAGACCAGTCATATGCAGCCCAATAAGCACAAGCAGCACTCCCCCGATCTGCCGGAGTAAGAACTGATGACCTCTAACAAAGCTCCCCAGAGTGCTGGCCGTCGCTCCTAACGTGACAAATGCCAGTGTAAAGCCCAGCACAAACATCAGTGCATGGAAAAACGTGAGCAGTCGTAGTGGCTGGCCGCTTTCTGAGTGTATCCCCTGGTAGATGCTCTGTCCAACCAACTGTGTCAAATAGATAGGCACCAGGGGCAGAACGCAAGGGGAAAGAAATGATGTCAGGCCCGCCAGAAAGGCAACGCCAAAACTAAGCTCCGAGGCATTCATAAAAAAAACTCTCCTGATTACTGACTATGATTGCTTCTGTGGCATAGTATAGCGCGCCTTCCATTCTCCTGCAATCCTTATTCGAGGTCATGTGGCCAGCTTGAGAGGATCTTAGAGGCTTTTTTCCCAAGCATCTCCTTGTGAGGGCCGATCGTCAGCATCTGAAGTTCTTGAAGGATTGCGCGAAGAATCTCAGGCCTCTGGACCTGAAAGTCGAGCAGGGCCTCCAGTGCGCTTAAACTAATCTGCCGATTTTCATCCTTCAAGCCCTGAATAAAGATAGGGATCGCCTCAACGGTGCCGATACGCCGGGCCTGTTCCAGAAGGTGTTCACGGAGCCGGACCTCGGGCTCCAAGCGCAACATGCGCAGAAAGCGGGGTAACAATCGTGATGGTGCGATATCCAGCATACTCAGCAACGTCACGGCCTGTTGACGCAGCAAGGCGTGGGGAGAAGATAGTAGTTGAAACAAGCGGTAGTCGCCAGTAATCTCCTGACTGATCCGGGCATTCACAATATTTTTGCGATGAGCTTGCGCCTGCCAGACCAGATAGCCTAATGAATTTAGGGCCGCCATCTGGAGATCCTCACGCTCGGCAGCTAATGATTGCAGGAGCCAGCGGATAACCTGAGTGCGTGTCGGCAGATGGAGCGCGCCATGCAAGAAGCGTAAAGCCTCCAGAGCCTCTAATTGTCCGGGCTGCCCACTACTAATGATCTGTGTTCCCAGAACCGCCGTCGCATACTCACCTCCAAGGGCCGCGAGAGTGTAGCATGCCTGGCGGCGGACCCTTTCCTGGGAGGAGTGTACCATAGGGACGATCCGCATTGGTAGCGACTGCTGAAGAAAATAGCGGCGGATTGCTGGTCGTTTGGCAGCCGCCTCCAGAGTTTGAAGGGTTGCCAGTCGAACCTGCTCTCGGGAGTGATGGAGCAGGTAAGAAAGCGAGAAAAGTTGTTCGGGAGACCCCAACGTTCCAAGAAGCTGGGCGGCGGAGAAAGCGATCTCAGCAAGTGGATCTTTCAATGATCGCAATAGCTGATCGCAGAGCCGGCTTTTTTGAATGTCGTTGAGATACTGCGGTGACTCCATCGAGATAACCAGGATAGCCGCCTTACGCACCTCCAGAGGAGAGGGGTACGCTACTAACTGTAAAAGTGTATCCAGTCCCGTCTCATCGCCAGCGCGCAGCAGAGCGGAAGCGGCAGCCAGCCGGACCGGTAGGATCTCAGGGTGATATTGAAGCTGGCGCAATTGTTGGATCGTTGGTTCGGCCAGCGGGAAATGTTCTACCTGCCGGGCCAGCGTCATCGCGGCGGCATAGCGTACCGTCTCCCAGGGAGCCGTCAGCCCCTGTTGAAGCAGCGTCTCATGGAGATCGTTTTGCCGTAAGCCACTGGCTTCTATAATCCCAATCCAGAGTACCGGTCCCGGTGGTTGAGCCATCTCGAAAAGTGCCTCAAGAGAAAGATGATGGTTGTCCGCCAGGTGAACCAGCAACTTGCTCAGAGGCTCATACTGAGGGGGAGAGAAGGGCCACCCCGGTGACGTAATCTCCGGGTATTGACTTAACGTTGAGATAATTAAAGGAAGGGAGGCATGGGCATGCTTTGCCAGGCGTTGAGACGCCTGGACCCGCTGATTATATAGAGTTTCAGGTCCAAGGAGTAGTGCAAGGGCCGAAAGAATAGACTCCGGTGGGTGTTTTTGACTCACAAAAAAGCAACCTAACAGTATATTTATAAAGCAAAGTAGGGAATAGCAGTGTCAAATTCGCGAGAATCAGACATCAAATGATAGCCGTGTAGAGCGTACCACATCCAACGTCACAGGAAAATAGGAATGAGTTATCAGAATTCCGTATTTTCCCGACAGTATCTTTATATTTACAAACTTAAGATTGGCGATTGAAGATGCGTTGGATCTGTTTCCAGAGGCTGGATTGGCCCTCGTTCGCTGTCTCATTTGGAGGCATATTGGCTATCGAGGATGGTTGTAAAAGCACCGTCGTCGTCTCAGACTGATCTCGATTGTTGAGATGAGCCGGAGTATTTTCCGGTAGTGGTGCTGGTTGCGCGTTCTGATTAGGAGAGCCTGAACCGGGGTGTGCTCTCTGAGGACGTTTAGGCAACGGTACTTGAGGAGAATCATTTCTGCTTGAGCGAGGAAACGCTGGATACGTCTCCGACAGCGATTGCGGCTCTTGAGAATATGGGCGAAGCCGCAGATTGTCCAGGTCCTGTGCCAGTTCCCGAGCGCTATTATACCGCTGATTGCGATTGCGAGCCATTGCTTTAGAGATGATTCTCTCCAATTCGGGATGAAGGTCAGATGTAAGCTGGCTGGGAGGAGTCATCTGCTTATGAATAATTGCCTGTGTCAGTTCGGTCATAGAGCGGCCAGAGAAAGGCCGTTGACCGCAAATCATCTCATAGAGGACCACCCCCAGCGCGTAGATATCGCTGCGATTATCCAGCTCCTGGCCTAAGAGTTGTTCGGGTGAAGAATAATAGATGCTCCCGACCAGAGTTTTCGCGACCGTAATTTTTTGAAGACCAGGAGCGCGAGCGAGGCCAAAATCCATCACCTTAATTCGACCCCAGCGATCGAGCATCAGATTTTCTGGTTTGATATCGCGATGGATCACATGTCGCTCCTGATAAGCTGAGTCCAGCGCGTCCGCGATCTGGGCCGCATACTCGATAGCCAGATGGTGGGGGATTGACTGATCGATCTGCAAAAGGTTCCCGAGAGTTGGTCCCTGGACATACTCCATCACAAAATACAGTAGCCCATATTGTCGTCCGGCGTCATAGATCTGCACAATATTGGGATGATTGAGGCCGGCGATAATCTGTGACTCGCGAATAAAGCGGGCAACATAAGAGGAATTATGGGTCAGCGATTGAGGAAGTACCTTCACTGCCACATTGCGACCAAGGGCAACCTGTTTGCCACGATAGACCACCCCCATAGAGCCATGGCCGATCTCTTCTAGAAGCTGATACCCACCCAGGCTTTGTCCTGCCAGTTCATTCATCGCTGTCCCCCGCGTTCAGGGCTTGAGGAAGCACATAGGAGTGCCTCCCGCCTTGCTGAAGAGATAACCATCTCTATGTTGATACTCTCTTCTGTTATACATGTCTACAAAAAGGAGAAAAAGAAAATACTGATCTTATTCTATCAAACGTATCAGATTTCAATCTTTGATTTTTGTCCTTATAGGATGTAATAGTAGTTTAAGAAGGTAGGACTTTTGGATAAAGAAGAAAAAGAATGAAGAGATAGATAGGCTGGTGCCCATAAGCATCAGCCTATCTATAAAGAGAAATGAGTGCTAGCTAGTCCAGGTAATCTTTAAGAATGCGACTTGCTTGTGGATGGCGAAGTTTGCGGATAGCGCGCTCCTCAATCTGGCGCACGCGTTCGCGTGTAACCTTCAGCTTTTTGCCAACCTCCTCAAGAGTATGATCGTGATCGTCAACCAGGCCGAAGCGGAGTTCGATTACCTGACGTTCGCGGAGCGTCAACTGATTGAGGACCTTGCGGATCTCTTCACGCAAAAGATGTTGATCGGTCACCTCGACAGGGCCGCGTTCACGCACATCCTCGATAATATCTCCGAGGGTATTTTCCTCCTCTTCAGAGAGAGGGGCATCAAGAGAGAAGACCTTTTCAGCCCAGATCAGTAGTTCACTGACGCGATCAGCAGTCATTCCCAGGCGTTCGCCGATGAGTTCAGAGGTAGGCTCGCGCCCTAGCTCCTGATAAAGCTGGCGTGTGGTGCGTTTCACACGCATAACCTCTTCCATAATATAAACGGGGAGGCGAACGACGCGAGTGCCCTCAAGGATCGCGCGCGTGATGGCCTGTTTAATCCACCAGGTTGCGTAGGTAGAGAAGCGGAAACCTTTGCGGTAGTCAAATTTAGTAACCGCGCGAATAAGACCGATGTTGCCCTCGCCGATCAGATCTTCGAGGGAAAGTCCCTGTCCAACATACTTTTTGGCGATACTGACTACCAGGCGCAGGTTGGCTTCAATGAGTTGGTTGCGGGCCTCCTTGTCACCACCTTCGGCTCGTTCAGCAAGTGAGGACTCGCGTGCAGCCGTTAGCAGGGGAATGCGCGAAATCTCACGAAGGTAGAGGCGCAGGCTGTCGCTTTGCGCCAGATTGCTCAGATCGGTATCTTGAGTATTCTCGCGTTCTGGCTCAATCGGTTTATCTGCATTAAACATCACATTTCGTTCCAAGTGCGTGCTCTCTCTCCCATTCGTACTGTTGGTCAGGAATACGGTGTCTACTTTTGGGAATAGAACAGAACTTGCCCGAAGGTATCTCGTGAGATCCTTTCTCTTGCTTATGCACAAAGAGAAATGGTGGAAATCGCAAGAGATCGAGAGTTCTACATTGATAAATTGAATACTTGCTATGCTGCTGTAGATCGCAGTATAGCACTGCTTACGCTACTCTGCAACAGTTCTGACAAGGCCAGATTGATCCACTAGTTATCCCTACAGCACTGCTAAATTGCAATTTATCTTAATTGAGTACGCCGTCCATTGTATCATACAGCAAACGTATTGCAAGATACTCTGAAGCAGCCTGATAGCCTCTATAGTAGTTTATTCGACAACACCTTCTCTTCTCAACAGATGGTAGAGCCTATTCATTCCGTAGCTGACTAAAAAATATCCAGGTATAAAAAAAGTCGAGAGTGGTCTCAGGGCATCGGACGATAATTGGATGGTACACGAAATGTACTGCCCTGGTACACCTGATTATTTTTCCCCAGGTAGAGTAGGGTACCTGAGATACTTTTGAAGCGCCAGATCGGATCAAAGGGGGTGTTGCCACCAATCTGATCCATGTTCTGAGGCTGTGTATCTGTAGATGGATAATAAATAAGATCGGAGGTCTGGCGTTGCAAAGAGATCTGAAGATCTTGTGAAACTCTTTGTCGGGCTTTATTGGCAGTGAAGGCTGGAAAGGGGTGATCGCTATAAAAGGTTCCGGGTCTGACCATGACAAATTGGGAGGCACTCAATCTTTTATACTTTTGATCATAGATAAAGCTTAACAAAGCCGCTGGATAGTGGGTACGATCAAGCATGGGAATAATCCAATAAGTTTGCAGACTGCTATCGCTTCGATAGGGTTTCACCTTTTGTGGTTGGCCCGCGACACCCTTTCTTAAAGCAGTGGCCAGATCTGTCTGTCCCCGTACGCTGTGTTGATAGAGTGAGGTTTTTTTCGCGGCTGTTAAGACATCTTTAGGGTTCTCGGACCTCACATTAATCCATTCAACCTTTTTTGAAGGACAGACAACTGTCTGACAAGGATTTTTCTGCTTGTTTTCGACAGTAGCATTGTGGGCTTGTGATCTGGTTCCAGCCATATGTGGTAACGTCAGATCATAGGGTAGAAGGATAATTAGGAGCGTCGAAATACAGATCAGGCCCAGAATAATTGTAAGAAGGCGGACAAAGAATAGGGTCTGAGGGTTTCTCCTCAGAAGACCAATTTTATGCACAGTAGTATTCCTTTATCGTTGGACATTTTATTTTATATGGTAACCAAAAGCCAAAAAAATTCTATAGAGAAAATTTCTATGGAAAAATATGCCTATATTTAGGGTCGCCGAAATTGCAGGTCAATCATTAGAAATATCTCCCTAAAATAGTCCCTTTTTCGTTTCTGTTTCCATCTTTTTCTGATACAATTGCTATATTGAAAGTCATAAATTTAGCGATAAAGAAAAGTTTCTGGAGTGCCGTGATGAGTTTGCCTGTGCCACTTGTGCCGGGGATGCTAGTAAACAATTATTATCGCATCGATAACCTGATCAACCATGGGCCCAACACGGCGACATATGCTGCCAGTGAGGTTAGTGAAGGGTTACGATCGTGTATCATAAAAGAGTTTTACCCTCAGGTTCTGGAACTACAGCAACTCCAAAAAGAGAATGCAGTGAGCTATATGATAACGCATCCGCATCTGGCCCAGTTTTATAATGCGTTTGAGTCTACCGGTCGATTTTATCTTGTAATGCAAAAGGTTGAGGGCCAGAGCCTGGACCGTATGTTAGAGCGGCCTGGAGATCCGCTACGTGAGTACGAAGTTGTACACTGGTTGTTGCCAGTAATCAAAGCCTTAAACTTGTTACATGAGCGCACCCCCGCCATTGTTCATCGTGATATCCAACCCTGCAATCTTATAATTCAATCGAATCGACGTACAGTGTTGGTAAACTTTCGTGTCGAGGGTGATGGTGTAACAGATGGTTATAGTCCACCAGAACAATATAGAAGAGGATCAGTTGGACCCGAGGCCGATATTTACGCGCTTGGTGCCACTTTTTATTTTTTGCTTACTGGACAGGCTCCAATAGCTGCGCCTGTTCGTGATATTGATGATACGCTGATCCCACCCAGAAGGCTGAATCCTGAAATCTCTCTAAAGATGGAGTCTATCCTTCTAAAGGCCCTGGCCCTTAATCCCGAGGAGCGGTATAGCAACGTACATGATCTGGTGGACGCGCTCCTCTCTTCTGTCCCCTGGAGCGGGGAGACGCGTAAGCTTACTATGGACGAGATGGAAGATCGGAAATCGAGGGAGTTCGTGTCAGATCTAATCATGGCTCTGGCCTCTTCCTCTGTCCCAAGTACCCCTCCTTTACAGGAAGTTATGGAAATGCCTTCAATTTACCAAAGGTTCCGGGTGGCGATCACTGAAGAGCCAGAAATAGGGGTACCACTTTCGTTGCCGATCTCAGCCGGGATGACCAGGATCTCACAGGCACTCTGGATTGAGCCGCCTCCCAGTCAACCTCAACCGATTACAGATCGCTCAAAGATTTTTGTGCCTGGTGGACTTTGGGGTTTACTTCAGGCCGTCATATCGGCCAGTATTCTGCTCATCTGGCCGACACCCGGCGTCATGACGCCGATTGTAGCCTTTAGCTTTTTACTCTACGCCTGTGTGGGCTTCTCTATAACCAGGAGAGGGGAGCCAGCCTGGTTAGGGGCTCTGGTGGGAGCCTGGACCGGGATCTGTAGTGCCATTGCCAGCCCTTTCTTTATAATTCTAAGCTATCTTTTGCTCAGTATCTTTCCTGGATCGGCTTTTTCATCTGGTCATCCTACACTTGTGGAATTGCTTTTGCTAGCCTTACCACTGGGAGTAACCAGTCCTAGCACAAATGTACTTGTTTTGGAGCTATTGAGTGTATACGGTGCCGGCCTGCTGATGGCTCTGGGGTGTGGTTGGCTGGGGGGTAGTCTGGGGCAGGTTTCATACCAGAAACACCAACGCCTGGGAGCGCGCTCTACAAAATAACAGCATATTGTGTTGTTATCGACAATTCAGGTATTCTTGACCGCACGTGGTACGATCATCCTTAGTTTTATCGTATGTAGCAAAACGAGAAGGTAGGCAACTTTTTTGTCTTCAGAGCAACAGATAGATCAGGATCCGACAGTATCCACATCTGCTGATGAGCAGAGCACTGTGTTGACTGGCGAGGAACTGGCCCAGACATTGGGTGGGGAACTTAATCTAAAACGTGGTCAGATTGCTCGCACAATTGCACTACTGGATGAGGGGAACACGATTCCTTTCATCGCCCGTTATCGTAAAGAGATGACCGAGAGTTTGGACGAGGTCCAGATTCAGGCAATCGCGGATCGGGCCGCAGCTTTACGCGCCCTCCATGATCGTAAAGCCGATGTCCGTAGAATGATCGCGAGCCAGGGGAAGTTAACCCCGGAGCTGGAAGCAACGATTATGTATGCCACCAGCCTCCAGGAGGTCGAAGACCTTTATCTGCCCTATCGTCCGAAGCGTAAGACGCGAGCCAGCGTTGCGCGTGAAAAGGGGTTATCGCCACTGGCCGAACGGATCTTGCAGCAGCCAGAACTGCGTGGACATGCGACAGAGCATCTTGAGCAGGAGGCGAACCCGTATGTAAATGCGGATCTGGGCGTTGAAACCAGTCTTGAGGCGTATGCCGGGGCTCGCGATATTGTTGCCGAGATTATTTCTGAGGATGCCACCGTTCGCGGAGCCGTTCGTGAGCGCTTCTTTAAGCAGGCGACTTTGAGTACAAAGCTGGTAGATCCTGAAAAGTTGAAAGAGAAGGACCCAAATGGCGTCTACCAATTGTATTATGAATTCAATGAAGGGGTTACCAGACTGGTGCCGCACCGGGTTCTGGCATTGAACCGGGCCGAGCACGAGGATGTTCTACGCATCGGCGTGGATCTGGCCTATGAACAGGCTCAGAGTTCGATACGAAAAACCTATCCAGTTCAAAATACCTCTCCCTTTGCTGAGCATCTTGAGACAGCAATGGAAGATGGGTATAAGCGTCTGCTGGCTCCAGCAATGGAACGCGAAGTCCGGGTGGAACTGACTCGCCAGGCGGAAGAGCATGCCATTGCCATCTTTGCCGCTAATCTCCGCAATCTGCTGCTTCAGCCACCACTACGAGGGCACAAAGTCTTAGGGATCGATCCTGGCTTTCGCACTGGTTGTAAACTCACAATTATTGACGAGAATGGCAAATATTTGGAGTCCGACACTCTTTATTTGCATCAATTGGAGAAAGCAACTGGACAGTTGCGTCGTCTGATCAAGCAATACTCCATCGACGTAATCGCGATTGGAAACGGTACCGCCTCGCGGGAGACCGAGCAATTGGTCGCGAACCTGATCCGTGAATTGGAGCAAGAGGGCGTTGAGAAGGGAAAGATCGGCTATGTGATTGTGAATGAAGCCGGAGCCTCGGTCTACTCAGCCTCGGAGGCCGCCCGTCAAGAGTTCCCAAGCTTGGATGCCACGCAGCGCGGGACCATCTCAATCGCGCGACGGTTGCAAGATCCATTAGCGGAACTGGTCAAGATTGATCCCAAGGCTGTAGGTGTTGGTCTTTATCAGCATGATGTCGACCAGAAAGAGTTGGCAGCGATGCTGGATCGGGTGGTGGCATCTTGTGTGAACTTCGCGGGTGTGGAGTTGAATACAGCCTCCGCAGCCCTTTTAAAGCAGGTTTCCGGCATTAATACACGGGTTGCCAATGCCATCGTCAAGTATCGGGATGAGCATGGGGCCTTTCACTCACGAGAAGAATTGAAAAAGGTAGCGGGTGTTGGCGTGGCCACTTTTATACAGGCGGCTGGTTTCTTGAAAATCTCGCAGGGCTCAGAGCCACTGGACAATACCTTTATCCACCCGGAGAGCTATGCCTCGACCCGCTCGCTCTTGAAACTATTGCCGGGAGAGGCTCATGGGCGGCCAGCGGATAGGATTACCCAGTTTCGGCAGTTGATCCAGCTACAAAACAGTCTGGGACGTGGTGGGCGCAATCAGAAAGCGCAGGGAGGTGCTGGAAGTGAGCAGGTAGCCTGGGCGGATCTCGCTAAAAAGGTTGGGGTTGGCTTACCCACGCTTCAAGATATTCTAGAGAACCTGGAGAAGCCGGGACTCGATCCGCGTGATGCGTTGCCGGCCCCGTTACTACGGCACGATGTCTTGAAGATTGAGGATTTAGAGACGGGGATGCTCCTCATGGGGACGGTCCGCAACGTTGTAGATTTTGGAGCATTTGTCGATATCGGTGTCAAGCAAGATGGGCTGGTGCATATCTCTGAGATGGCGGATCGCTATGTCAAAGATCCTCTGAGCGTGGTCGCGGTAGGACAGGTGGTTCAGGTACGCGTATTAAATGTGGATCGTCAGCGTGGTCGCGTTCAGCTTTCTATGAAATCCATTGATAAATAAAGGGATTGGATGTTTCAATAGGGAGAATTATAGAGCAGGCTTCAAAAGTTTTTGAAGCCTGCTCTTTTTAGCCCGGATTACTCAACAATCAGCACTGTTTTGCCGGTAGTTTTCCGATCAGAGATTGTTTGATGGGCTTTCGCTGCCTCAGCCAGAGGAAACGACTGTCCGACGACAATCTCCAGTTTGCCGGTCGCTAGATACTGCATCAGATCTTGAGCGGCCCTGGCGATCGCCTCAGGCTTCTGCATCCAGGCTGTGAGCCAGTAACCGATCACCGCCTGATTTTTGTACATTAGTTGAATACCATTGAACTGGATTGGCTGGCTGGTCGCAGCCCCATAGACGATCATTCGCCCAAAGGGAGCCAGGCATTGAAGGTTCTGTTCTCCAATAGCACCCCCAACCATTTCTAGAATAATATCGGCCCCCTGTCCACCTGTGGCTTTAGTCACCTGATCTACCCAGTTATCTTGAGTATAGTTAATAACTACAACAGCCCCCAGGCGATTACCCAGCTGTAACTTTTCTTCGCTGCTGGCAGTTCCAATCACCGTTTTTGCCCCCATAAGCTTCGCGAGCTGGATTGCCAGTGTCCCGACTCCCCCGGCTGCCGCATGAACGAGAACACTCTCACCTGCCTGGAGATGAGCGGAGTCATGGAGAAGTTGGTAGGCCGTAAATCCCTGGAGAGGAAAAGCAGCCGCATGCTTAAAGTCCAGGCTATCAGGGATTGGGATCACAATGCTTGCGTTGGCCGTGGCATATTCCGCGTACCCACCACCCACAAAAGCCACAACACGCGTGCCTACCGCCGGACTGCTAACTCCTGGGCCAAGGGCCGCGATCGTCCCGGCAACCTCCGCTCCTAAGGTCAGGGGAGGCTTTGTGCGTGTAAGATAAGTGCCCTCACGTTGCATAATATCCGCATAGTTTACACCGGCGGCAGCAATCTTGATAAGCACCTCGCCCTCTTTAGGACTGGGCTGCTCCAGTTCCTCTAGCTGCATCACCTCAGTTCCACCAATCTGATTAATCCGAATCGCTTTCATAAAAGATCTCCTTCAACAAAATAGACGAACTGCCCGATAAAGGTAATCGCTGTCGCGATTTTACCGAACATTGTATATAAGTAAGCAAAGGTTATAAATGTCAAGGATAAAAATAAAAAAGTGTTGTAGATGAGGTAGTTAAAAAATTGTATATTTAGAGATTCTAATGAATCTCTCAGGAATTTCTAATGAAAAGCCCACCCTGTTTGCATCTTCTAAAGATATACTATTCGTGCTAATAGGCGCAGCCTCGAATGTAGACCGGATGCCACCGATTCTATGAGGAAATTCCCGATGGATGCTATAAAGACAAAAGAGTGGGAAATATGAAGGGCGATGGAGCATATTTGCTTACCAGCCGTCCTACGGCTGTTGAGCGGCAGCGAAACATACCGCTTTTGGGGCACCGCGCCATGACATGAAGATCGGACTCCTAAGCAGGCGCATGTTCAAGAACAGTGCTCCTACCGGTCCCCAACCACATTGTCTTTGATCTATCATCCGCATTTCCCAACAGAGTCGCTACCGTTATCCCTCGTTTATTTGTGAAAATAGATGAACTTATTTTATGCCTGCATGTAAATAAGCAGATAGATAATCGCGGTAAAGTGCAGAGACTAAAAAAGCAGAGAAGATGGTAGAAACGAGTGCGCACTCTACAGTTCTCTGAAGAGGTATGACATGGACACGAAGGATAGTCGCTGGAAAGCTCCTCTGAAGTTTGGTCCTCAGAGGAGGAGTATGCAAGCGAAGTGGATAGCACTATTTCACCTATTTCAGGCCTGGCACCGTCAGATTTTAACTGGTATTTTTCTTGCAACGATCCTACTATTATTGCTAACTTTTCTGCAACAGATTCCCTGGCCAGTGCGCGATCCTGCTCCAGCGGGTGTTGTTATCGTAGATTACAGTTCTTTAGTGAAAGAGGGGCAGGCCGGACATGTACTGGCTGCGACATTTCGTGGAACCGAGGTGAACGCACTACTGACCCATCCGTTTTCGTCCGAGGACAAACAAGTGCCTGCTGAGGCGCGGACAAGCTTTTCAGCCGAAGAGACGGCTGATATCGAGGCCTGGAGTGGTTATGTGCATGGCGAGGCCTCCTGGCCCAACGTCGCCAATGCTTCGGAAATTAACCCTACTCGCGCCATCTATACCTATGTTCCCGCCGATGATGAGACCGCCTTGAATGCCATTCTCATCGCGAATAACGCCTTTATCTTAAATTTACCGGTCTCCCAGCCCTCTCCCTGGCTATTACTTTTCTGGCGCTTGCTTCCGATTCTAATTGTTTGTGGCCTTTTGCTCCTACTTCTCGCCTCTAGAAAAGGTAGCTCTCTCAATCAGATCACCAATGATAACATGTCCGAAATGGGAAAGCATCGAGCGCATCACTTTGAGAATAGGCAAGAAAGAGAAAAAAAGAAACACGTATCAAAGTCAAATATAGATAAAGGGCGGGAGTTCTCGGATGGAGTCGCGCCTTCTATAGGAGCAGAGCCTACAGTCACCTTCGCTGACGTCGCTGGTATGGATGAGGTGCGTCTGGAATTGGAGGAGATTGTCCGTTTTCTGCGCTCTCCAGAACAATTTCATCGTCTGGGGGCTAGAATTCCCCGTGGTGCTTTGCTGGTTGGGGCACCAGGAACCGGGAAGACGCTGCTGGCCCGAGCGGTAGCAGGTGAAGCAGGTGTGCCATTCTTCAGTATCAGTGCATCCGAATTTGTAGAGATGTATGTTGGGGTTGGAGCCAGTCGAGTCAGAGATCTGTTTAACAAGGCGCACCAGGCTTCGCCCTGCGTGATCTTTATTGACGAGATCGACGCTGTAGGTCGCAAACGTAGCACACGCATGGGTGGCAGCGATGAGCGAGACCAGACATTAAATCAGTTGTTAGTAGAACTGGATGGCTTCGATGCCCATCAAAGCATCGTTGTGTTGGCAGCGACCAATCGCATTGATATCCTGGATCACGCCCTTTTGCGCCCAGGCCGTTTTGATCGCCACATCACCATCTCGTTACCGGATCGTGCGGGGCGGCAGGCAATCCTCAAAGTGCATACGGTCAAGACCCCACTGGGGGCGGATGTAGACCTGGAGCGTCTGGCCCGACTCACCACGGGTATGAGTGGTGCGGATCTCGCGAACCTCGTGAATGAGGCGGCCCTGGTCGCTGCTCGCCGAAACCTTGAGATGCTGGAACACACATGCTTTGATGAAGCCCTTTCTCGTATCCAACTTGGAGCCTTGCGCCCGATTGTCATGAGTGAGGCTGAAAAAAAGATTATTGCCTACCATGAGGCCGGTCATGCGTTGGTCGCGCACTATCAACCAGAGGCGGATGGAGTGAATCAAGTGACGATCTTGCCACGAGGCCAGAGCCTGGGTGTCACGCAGTTTATCGCGGAAGAGGATCGTTACAACTACAGCCGGCAGGTCCTGCTGGCAAAGATCGCTGTAGGGTTGGGGGGACGGCTGGCTGAGGAGCTTACATTTGGATCTGAGCATATCACAACCGGAGCGGAGAACGATCTTCAAGTAGTCACCGATCTGGCTCGGAGAATGGTGACCCGTTGGGGGATGAGCAAGCAGGTAGGTGTTATCTTCACAGATACTCAGGGCGAGCCCACAATGGGTTTGAATATGCGTCTTAATAATGATTTCACCCTTCAAGCGAGAAGTCTGGCCTATCATCCCGAGAGTGGTTTCCAGTGGAATGGCCACGCGCTCCAGGAACGGGCGCGGCAGTTCTCTATGAGCACGCCATCTCCCCAGTGGAATGGCCGATCATTTGCCGCCTTGATCGACTCGGAGATCCTGGAGATCTTGCATGAGGGACAGAGCATGGCCCGAGTAGTACTTCAAGAGCATCGTGAAGAGCTCACTTATTTGGCTGAAGCGCTTATAGAGCGTGAGCACCTCAATAGGAGCGAATTTCAAGCTTTATTGGGTTATAGCAATTAAACGATGTACATCGGGGTAGATGTGCCTGGAGCTTTACCGCTCCAGGCTTTTCTCTTTTTTCAAGGAAATTTGTAACAGTTTTTCGTAAAAAAAAGGAGATTTGTGTTATTATCCCAATGGTAAAGCAATTATATTTCCTGCAAGGAGAGCGAGATGTCCAACGAAGAAACAGAACTATCGCCCGAGGAACTAGAGGAATTACAGGTTGAGCGGCCAGGAAGGCGGCGTCCGCCACGCGTCTTTTTATTAGTCTGGGGGTTAGCGCTGGTCTTATTGATCGCGGCCATCATTCTTTTAGTTTCACAAGTAGCACCACAAGCTCAGGCGAATGATCCTGAGATCAAACAGGTCGTACAGACAGCCTTTGAAGCTCCAGTTCGTTTTGTGGTGCTACCGAATACCCCATCGAGCTTCTCGGATGCACAGCTCGCCTTTTCTCCCAAAGCCCTGGTAGCTAACCCTTCAGATATCGCGACCGCAACCGATACCGCCAGATCAAAATTCAATCAGATTTATAGTCCAGACTGTACAAATTGCCAGGCAATTGTGAATACAACCATGGGAACGATCACGGGCCAATCTAGTGGTCGTTTCCGAGCACTAGATTGGAACGTACGAGATCTTCAGTGGCTCAATATTGATGTGAATGGCGAGACCGCGACAGTACGGATGTCTGGCACAAGCTCTTCAAAAGTTCAGTACGTGAGCCAGGGAAAAGGGAGTATCGTAAATCCTGTTCAGGGTCTGGTAAAGGTGTACACCCTGAAGAAAGTCGATGGGCATTGGCAGATCATCAATGAAGTTAATGACGATGCTGCCGCCAGTAAGTTGCCGATCAATCAAGGAAAATCCAGTGGCCAAGGAGGAAGTGTCCCCACGAACGGCAACAAATAGCAATAGGGGATATGCCCGGACTTCTAGTCAGAGAAATCCTCGGTAATCCAGACTAGCCCCTTGTTATCCACATAGATACCGACACCCACCTTATGGAAGTCAGTGCTAAGCAAGTTGCGCCGATGTCCATCTTCGGGTGGCTTTTCGGCAAGCATCAGTTTCTGAATTCCTTGTGCGGCACCCCAGGCATCGGGACTAGGGGAAGAGTAACCAATATTCTCACCGCAGGTCATATACCGAATGCCTTCGTTGAGCACGCGCTGACAGGCGTCTGCCTCACCAGCACAGGCATGGGACATACCGCACTTTGACATATTCCAGCTATGAAGCCGGGCTCCTCCAGCCAATGTCTCATTCCAATTATATGCAGGTTTACCCTCTGCCGCACGATCCTTGTTGATGAGATTGAATAATTGCTGAGTTACTCCGTTCTCATCTGCTGTTATCGCGGGTGGTGTTCCATATGGACCTGAACCTGCGGGACCAACCGGCGCAGCAGCAGGGGCCTGGTTCTGGTTCTGGTCCTGGTTCTGAGCTTGGTTCTGGTCCTGAGCCTGGTTCTGAGCTGGATCAGGAGAAGGCGTAGGATCAGACTGCTGAGCATCTGGTGCCTGGGTGGGTGTAGGGTCAGCAGGTACAGGTGTTGCAGTCGCCACCTTTGTGGGAGTCGGAGTGTTTTTTATCGCTGGTGTTGGAGTTGTTGGATGTTGAGTCGTGTGCATCTCCGGTTCTTTTGTCGCAGATGCTTGACTAGAATTTGGTGCTCCATTGGAACCAGTAGCAGAGCTACAGGCTGCCATAATTACACACATGAATAGCAATACACAAAAACGACAGATATGCATCATAACAACAATGTACTCCTCTAACTTTCACTGTTCGCTTGATAGACCACGATTAGACTATAGCATATCTCTCTCTATTGAAGATGTTCGATAAAATTTCTAGTACTTTTAGTAAAAAACAGGAGTGGACAAGAGCATAGAGAAAGCAATACGCTTTAATATTTAGAAGCGGCAGGTAACCACAACAGCACTCATGTCATCGGGTTTGGAGCGGATCGTAACATCTTTATCCTGGTGTGAACGTTCGACTGAGCGTTCTATAAGGGTACGCGCAACTGCCGAGCGAGTTCCCTGGCGAAGAACCTCTTCAATCTCCTGGTCAACAAGGTTATCATGGACACCATCCGTGCAGAGGAGAACACGGTCGCCGGGGGAGATTGTTGTTTGACTAATATGAATGCTGATAGGGATGGGGCCGCCCACTGCCTGAGTGATGCCACCCCGACGGCGAAAGTAATTAAACTCAATATCCGAAAGATCTTCCGAAAGGAACGTCTGATCGATGCGCAGAGCATCCTGATCGGAGAGGAGCTGATTTTCCACCAGTTTTGTAAGCAATCCATCGTCACTGGTCAGGCGTTTGAGAGGTTCACGTTCATGAAGAAGGTAGATACGGCTATCTCCAACATGGGCGAAGGTCATCACATAGCCGGAGTGATCAGGATAGCGTGTGAACACCGCGAGCGCGACGGTTGTCGCGAGATCATCTGTCCCGGCGCGGCGCGCCCCCTCTGTACGGACCTGCTCATCGGCATCCAGGATCACCTGTTGGAGAAGAGCCGGAAGATTAATTACATCATCGTGCTCTAGAAGAGTTTGGGCCTGACGAACCTTAAGATGGGTTTGAAGCGTTTCATTCCACTTTTTTCGTGTGACTCTGGCCGCGACCTGAGAGGCAAGATCGCCAGCTACACTTCCACCGACCCCGTCAAAAACAGCCGCCAGACCCGTTCGCGCATCTGCTATCAGATGATCTTCATTACGTTCAGGATGACGTTCACAGGCTATACTATATTGCGCGAAAGTAAAAGGTAACAGCTTCGGGTCTCTTTTTTTAATAGAATTATGTCTGCTCATCTTCTTATAGTGTGACATCCTCGTCGAGTGCTCCTTGCAAGTCCACATCCAGCCCAATAATTGACTGAGATGGCACAAATGGCTTAATTGTGAAGCTGATTATAGCAGAAATGGGTTGAAAATGAAATGAAATCGTACCTCAGTAGACTTGTTCTATATAATAAATAGAGGTCAGTTTGTTTAAAGTGGTACAAAAACGGCATGGACCATCTCATGTTTTTAGGAGAAGTCAGGCCTTCAGCATACTGACTTCTCCTAAAGAATAATGATCAGATCTGTTTACCTGTGCAAGAGATCTGGACATGCCAGTTCTGCCCACTCTCAAGCGTAAGGGGCCAGAGAAAGGTTATTGAGCTTCCCTGGTGAGTACGTTCAAACCCGGCCTCCGAGCCAGTCACAGTATCAATAGAGAAACGCCAGAGCGTGGCTGGTTCGCTGAGTGTAAAGCTCATGTCTTGCTGAAGCCAGCGATTCCCAATATGGAGAGTGCTGACCGCCGGAACCTCACCAGTACTGTCAAAATGGGCGTCATCTAATTGGTGACTCTCAAGGGAGTAGTAGGCCTGATCATTGTGACCCCCACCCAGCAGATTCAGGTTCCATTCCACGCCAAAGCGTGACTCCAGCCGCGACTGACTCTGATTTTGCAGTGTGTACGCAATCTCCAAGCGTTCTTCCCCAATTGGTAAAAAGAGCGTTTTCGTAAGCAAGATCGATACCGGACTCAAGGCTCCCGCCCGGCGCACCATGCCCTGGCGGTTAAGTATCACCTTTATTCCCCTGTCATCCTGTTGTACCTCAGGGGTATATGGTCGCTCCACAAAATCGCCGAGATCCTCGAAGGTTGAGCGTGCGAACTCTTGAAGTGTCACGCCGGGAGGCAGAAAGTGATCGATCAGACTATGGCGGCGATACCAATCAACGACCAGAAGTTGATCCAGATTGGCCTCTTTCGTGCGGATCGTCGTGTGGGGATTTCCGGCTTCGCCCTCCTCTGTGTGGGTACCATGTCTGGCCCGGCGCTCCTGCTCAAACGTGCGCAGTGTCTGATGGTAGCTTTCCTCGCGTCGAGTCATCACTGAGCAGAGATTATGCTGGCTCCGGCGCAGATCCCACTCGAAAAGGCTTCCACCCCGATCCGGTGCGATATAGAGACTCTGCTGATCGCTCTCGATCAAAAGTTCGGGATGGCTATCGCGATCAAAATCCGTAAATTCAGAGCGTTGCCAGTGAGCAGTGCCCATGAGAGCCTTATCAGCAGCGTTCTCCGCCTTAATGAGGTGATGATAGATTGCTGACCGCACGTGGTTCATATAGATACCGCCAAAGAGGCCATGCCAGTAGGTATCGTTGGCCTGGGCCTTGAGCAACTGTTTCAGGCCGTATTCATCGCTCGCGCCAGCTTTATAGACCGCATCATGGACGCGCAACATCTTCTTATGCTGTGTATTTACCTCGCTGTATTTCACCATAAAATTGCGCCAGAAGCCACCGCGCATAAACTGGAGCAGATCATCGCGGTGTTCATCTTCAAGGCGATGCAGCAGGTTGCCAAACTGATACGATTTTTTCGCGGGCAGCACCCACTCAGTCATCTCAATATAAGACGAGGTTGGAATATAGACACTTCCACACGCCGGATACATCTGGGCATACTCTCCTAGAGGGATCAGGCGTATCCACGCGCTATTCTCTTCCAGGGCTGTAAAGAACTGCTCAACCCAGCCACTATACCCATCGTGACCCCAGCAATATTCCGATGTGTCGGGCCAGCTCCCGAATTTCTCGCCATCGTCACCCATCGCCAGGATACGGCTTCCATCAAGGGTTGTTAGAGAGCGAAGTTTTTCAATTGTTTCCCCAACCGGACGCCAGGGAATTGTATAGCGCAGGTCCTTACTTGTTGCATAAACTTTCAGGGGGTACCCAAGATCTTCCGTCATATAGTAGCCGAGCAGATCTTTATCCTCAAGGCCAACATTCTTAAAATGCACATCATCAACAATCGTCCACTCAATCCCGGCCTTGTGCATAATTCCAGGAAGTGTGGGTTCCCAGACACGCTCAGCCAGCCACATACCTGTAGGTGATGTATGAAAATTTCGCCTGATCCGCTCGGTCAGACGCGTAATCTGCGTCTGTTGATCTGCGCCGGGTATCGAAGGCAGGATAGGCTCATAGTAGCCCCCACTGACAACCTCAATCTGTTGTTGATTCACCAAAGCCGCGATCCGCTCTAGAAAATCAGGGTGTGCCTCTTCAATCCAGTCCAGTAAAGAGCCGGTATAGTGAAGAGAGAGCCTGATGCTGGGATGTCTCTCAAGAGCCTTGAGCATTGGTAAATAGGACTGTTGATAAACCTGTTCAAAAACCCAGGGAAAGTTTCCAACGGGTTGATGATTATGGAGGAGCAGACCCAGGTGAATGCTGTTAGAACGCCCTGTTGTCATCTTTTTTTACCTGAAATAATGCTAAAAAAGTTTAGAAGAAATCTTGATTTCGGAGAGTGTGCTCTCAATATAACCCAGGGACAGAGCGGGGTCAAGCGATAATCTATGATTGCAGGGCTTTTTGGTAGTCCCGTCTTACTAGCATAAAGCCTTACAGAGTAACTG
>CAXTTV010000016.1:0-44569 GCA_964247295.1 uncultured Ktedonobacteraceae bacterium
TCCGTCGCTTAAAAGAGGAGCGTCTGGCCCAGGAGTCTGAGGAGCAGAAAGCCATAATCACTATGCAGGACGGTGTTGAGGTTGAAGACATCGATCCCAAGGAGCCATTAGAGTCGCAGGAGGCGCGTCGACAGATCAATCGGGAGCCGATTCTGTGTTTTGTGGGCCCTCCAGGTGTTGGTAAAACCTCGCTGGGTCAGTCGATAGCCCGCGCCCTGGGCCGCAAATTCGCCCGGATGTCTCTGGGTGGCATTCGCGATGAGGCTGAGATCCGTGGACACCGGCGTACCTATATTGGCGCGATGCCCGGCAGAATTATTCAGACCCTGCGCCGCGTCGAGGCCAATGATCCCGTAATCATGTTGGACGAGGTAGATAAAGTTGGAGCCGACTGGCGGGGAGATCCCTCTTCGGCCCTGCTTGAGGTGCTGGACCCGGAGCAGAACTACAATTTCCGCGATAACTACCTGGATCTAGCCTTTGATCTGTCGAAAGTTATGTTTATCGCCACCGCTAACGCGCTGGAGCCGATTCCAGCACCGCTGCGGGATCGCATGGAGATCCTAGAGCTTTCCGGCTATACAGAGGAGCAGAAGCGCTATATTGCCCGCAACTATCTGCTGCCGAAGCAGTTGGAGGCCAATGGCCTGAAGCCAGATGAGCTTACCGTTGATGACGAGACCCTGAACAGGATCGCCCGCGACTATACCCGTGAGGCCGGCGTGCGTAACCTTGAAAGGCAGATCGGCTCGCTGTGCCGGAAGGTTGCCCGGCAGATTGCCGAGGGTCGCCAGGCTCCCATCGATATTCACGCCGATGATCTGACGGATATCCTGGGACGGCAGCGCTTCTTCGCCGAGGCGGCTGAGCGGATCGACCGGCCCGGTATCGCCACAGGTCTGAGCTGGACACCGGTTGGTGGTGAAATCATCTTTATTGAGGCCGCGTTGATGTCCAGCAAAGAGAACCGCCTGATCCTGACCGGCCAGCTTGGCGATGTCATGAAAGAATCCGCGATGGCCGCGCTCAGCTACGTCAGATCGAACGCTATCGAACTGGGCCTGAGCGAGCACGTGTTTGAGGATCAGAACGTCCACATCCACGTCCCGGCTGGCTCTATTCCCAAGGATGGCCCCTCGGCTGGCGTCACCATGGTCACCGTCCTGGTCTCGCTGGCGACCGGGCGGAAGGTCCGCTCGGATGTCGCCATGACCGGAGAGATCACCCTGCGTGGTCGAGTCATGCCCATCGGTGGCGTTAAAGAAAAAGTTCTGGCTGCCTATCGTTCGGGGATCACCACCATTATCCTGCCGAAGCGCAATCAGGAGGATCTGCTAGAGGATCTGCCAAAGGATCTGCGGGAGCAGATGCACTTTGTCTATGCCTCTGAGATCAAAGACGTGATCGAGGCTGCCCTGGAGCTGGCTGAAGAGGGTCACAATCATCACGATGAACAGAACAATCATCATAAGTCTAAACGTAAGAAAAGTGAGAAAGCGGCTACCAAAGCCGACTAGTCCCTTTTCTTGAGATAGAGCCCATCCCCGGTGGGCTCTATCTTTGTTTAGAAGGCCCAGAACGGCTTACCCCTATCTTTCCCACCGATGAGACCTCTTGCAGAAGGCGTTTGATGCCTCAGGATTTTCTTCATACTCAAAGATCGGCGGAATGTTTCCCTTCAATGGATGGTAAAATTACGTTAATAGTGATCCAAAATAAGGTAAATAGTAACCAATGTTACATAATGTTATGTTTTACCTATGTCTGACGTAATAATAGAGGGCATTTAACTCGCTTTTATAATGAGAGAATTATTCTCTCGTTTACTTTATATGAGAAGTTTCAACCTTTGTTGAGGCTCTCCTACCTCATCTCTAGCTGTCCTGTTTAGATCTCCTGCTTAGTTTCGGAAGAGCATCTTGCGTCCGATGAAGATTAGTAGTGCTGCGAAAAAATATGATTTTTCAGTTTGAAGAGGAGATGGTTGGATGACTGACGTGCAAACGCTTTTGTTAGATTTGCAAAGGGGAAGGATCAGCCGTAGAGATTTTGTTACACGTTCTCTCGCGCTTGGTGTTTCACTTTCTACGGTGAGTTCGGTTCTGGCGGCCTGTGGGGGGAGCGCGGGCAATGCTGGCAGTGGTGCTACCTCCAAGAAATTTACGTTAAGCAGCAATGCCGATACAGTAGAGCAGAAAGTTATTCAGAAATTACTGGACGATTTTCAAAAAAAGGCTGGCTATCAGCCTAATATCAATTATGTGCCGGGCTCAGACTATCCTTCATCGGTACGAACCTATCTTTCATCAAATATTCCACCAGATGCCATGGCCTATTACGGCGGGTATCTGGCAAAGTTCTTTTTTGATAAAGGGCTGATCACGGATATCACGGATATCTGGCAGCAGAATAACTGGACATCCGCGTTCCCGCAGTCCTTTCAAACGGTCAGTAAAGGCAAGGACGGGAAATTCTATTTTCTGCCTCAGACCTGGTACTGGTGGGCGACTTTCTACCGCCCCAGCGTGTTTCAAAAAAACGGCGTCACGCCTCCCAAAACCTTTGATGAGCTCTATAAAGTTTGTGATAAGCTGAAGTCTAAAAACATCACTCCGATCGTCATTGGTTCCAAGGCTCCCTGGCCGGCGGCTGGCATTTTTGATATGTTGAACCAGCGAATTAACGGCCCCCAGTTCCATCTTGATCTGACGGCGGGCAAAGCTCACTATACCGATGCCAAAGTCAAGCAGGTCTTTACGATTTGGAAAGATATGATCAAGAAAGGCTACTTCACTAAAAGCCCTTCAGCTTATACCTGGGATCAGCAGGTACCCCCACTTATTAAAGGTGAGGGTGGTATGTATATAATGGGGCGCTTTATTCATGATTCTTTCCCCGCCGATGCTCAGAAGGATCTGGATTTCTTCTCCTTCCCCACATATACCTCAGGTGTTCCTCGCTCAGAGGAGGTTCCTGTGGATGGCTACTTTATTCCAGCGCGCTCGCGCAACCTCCCAGCGGCCAAAGAGTTTATTAAGTATATGGGCTCTACCAGCGCGAACCAACTATACGTTTCCTCTGTTGGTGAGGAACTGGCGGCCAATACCGGAGTCCCTACAAGCACTTACAGCGAGTTTGATCAGAAGGGCATCGAATTTATTAAGCAGGCTCAGGTGGTGACGCAGTTCTACGATCGGGATACTGATACGACCGTCTCTACGCGTGGCCTGGCCTTTTTTGGGCAGTTTCTCGACAATCCTGATCTCAATCTGGACTCTGGCCTTTCAGATCTAGATAAGTTTGCTCAGTCCATCTACTCACAGCAATCGTAGCCTTGAAATCTCTTTTAGCCAATAAGACAACCAGGAGCGTCCTTTAAAGCAAGGAAAGTAAAAATAGTCGAGAAGGGACTGCTATTAGTCAAGGAAGGAGTATAATGCGCTCTTAGGGCTACCGTGTCTTTATAAAGTCGGAGAGCGCATCAACAGAATTATTATGGCTACGACTGATGTTCAAAAGGCTCGGACAGGCAGCCTGGAAGCCACAAACGCGAAGGAAAAAAGGGGCTTTCGTCTGAACCTGACGCCCTGGCTATTTCTAGCAGCGCCATTAATTATCTACTCCATCTGGGTGATCTGGCCGCTGTTTGACTCGTTCTACCTGAGCTTGACGGACTGGAACGGCGTGACTGATCCAGTGTTTACGGGCTTAAAAAATTACAGGACGCTTTTTCAAGATCCGGTTTTCTATACCGCTCTGATAAACAATGTAAAAGTGTTGGTCGTGTTTCTGACGGTCCCAATTATCGGTGGGTTGGGGCTGGCGATGCTGTTTAATCGGGAGTCGCGGGTCGTCAATGGTTTGAAGGCTGCGGTGTATTCGCCGATGGTTTTAAGTTTTGTCGTGATTGGCCTGATCTGGTCCTGGTTCTATCTGCCGAATGAGGGAGCCCTGAATACCCTATTGAAGCACATCGGGCTGGGATTTCTGGCGCAGAACTGGTTGGGGAATTCACAGATCTCGGTTTTTAGTGTAACCCTTGCGGCAGCCTGGAGACAGTGCGGCTATATTATGATCCTCTATCTGGCTGGCCTCAAGACAATTGACATGACGTTTATTGAGGCGGCGCGGGTCGATGGGGGTAATGGCTGGCAGGTTTTCCGCCACGTGGTTTTTCCGCTGCTGGCCCCGATCACGACTATTACTGTAGTCGCGACGGTGATTGACTCCCTCCAGTTTTTTGATCTCATCTACATTATGACCAATGGGGGGCCGGGCTTTACCTCGACGGTGCTCTCCAACTTTATGTATGTGGAGGCCTTCACAAACTTCCGCTATGGCTATGGCGCGGCGATCGCGGTTATTCAGTTTTTGCTGAGCTTTGTCTTTATTGTCATCTACCTGACGTATATTGTGCGAAAGGGGGCTGAGGGAGCATGAGTTCACGAGCTGTCGCGGAAGCTACCGCCGGGATGCTGGAAGCGGACAAGAAGCCCGGTCCTCAGAGGCGCGCGGGCAGATTTAAAAGCTGGCGTTTCTATCTTTTCGCGTTTCCATTCACGCTGATCTGGTTGTTGCCTGTCTTTGGAGCCTTGCTTACCTCGCTGCGCTCTAAAGACGATATTCTTTATAATGGCTATCTAAGCTGGCCGCATCCCTTTACGGTCGCGCCCTACCAGGAGGCCTGGACTCTCGGGAATATCTCGGGCTATATTGCCAACAGCTTCCTTATCACCATCCCAGCTCTGGTTGCCTCGATTTTTTTAGCCTCGCTGGCAGCCTATGCGCTGGCCCGACTGAAGTTTCGGGGGAACCGGTTCATCATGATGATCTATATTGGTGGGATGATGCTGCCCTATCAGATTATTCTGCTGCCGGTTTTCCAGTTAAGTGTGAACCTGGGGATCTATAATACGCTCTGGGCGGTGATCGCGGTACATACGGCCTTCCAGATGGCCTTTAGCACCTTTGTGTTGCGCAACTTTATGGTCACGCTTCCAGGCGAGATTATGGAGTCGGCGCGGATCGATGGTAGCGGTGATTTTGGGATCTATTGGCGGATCGTGATGCCGCTAACGGTTCCGGCTCTGGCTGCCCTGGCGACGCTGGAGTTCACCTGGATCTTTAATGATTTTTTGTGGTCGATCGTGCTTTTACAGGATAACAAGTTGCGCCCGGTCACGGCTGGTCTGGCGACGCTGGTTGGGCAGTATAACACGGATTGGAATATAGTGGTCGCGGGCTCGTTTATTGCCTGTGTCCCGACGCTGATCGTGTTTATCACGCTTCAACGGTACTTTATTCAGGGCCTGACGATGGGCTCCGTGAAATAGGGTAACCGCGTGCGTCTCTGTTGGGAAAATTTGGCGAAAGATCGAAGAAGGCCCGTTCACGTGGCGTAGGACGGCCCGTCGAGCGCCGCGAAGACGTGCCGCATCTGGCGCACCGCGCCATGCCTGCGGGGAGATCCTGCATGCCGTCACCTGGCGCAGGCTTCGCGAAGCGCTCCTCCCGCACCTCAAGGGCGTTCCCTTTTCCCAGCAGAGTCGCAGGCAGCCCGATCTACAGGTGCTCTCCGACCTCTATTGTACGCTTCAACCTGTGTTGATGGCCGCCGACACCTCCCGATTGCCGATAAATTGTGGTAGATTTAGAATAGTCTAAGGGGATCTTACACTAGATCCCCATTGGCCCATCTAAGCTGGAGGTGCTGTTTGTCTCGGAGCGAGTTCTCGGTTTCCCATGAGTATCATTATCATCAATCTTCTCCTTTCCGCTGGCTAATCTCTCATCTGTTGCGCTATAAAGGTATTTTTTGTGCTTTTGCGGTAAGCTCTGTGCTGGCTAATCTATTTGTGGCCACGATCTCTATTTTGACTGGCAATGCTTTTAATCTGGTTCTGGCCCACGGACCAGACATATCAGGTGGTTTACTGCGCTATGCCCTGCTGATTCTCGCGACCGTTCTGCTGCTGGGTGTTCTGGATCTGGGAGCCCGATTGCTGATTGAGGTGGTGGCCCAGCGAGTGGATCGCGATGCGCGCAATGAACTATACGTAAGTCTGCTTGGGAAAAGTCAGACCTTTCATAATCGGCAGCGGGTCGGTGATATTATGGCCCGTGCTGTGAACGATATTAAGCAGATCAACCAAATGCTCTCACCGGGCTTTGATACTGTTTTTGACTCGTCCCTGGCGCTTATTATGCCAATTATCTTTATCGGTTTTCTGAACCCTCAACTTTTGATTGTGCCGCTGATCTTTGTTGGACTACATATTCTGGCGTTGCGCGACTATATGCGACGATTGGAACCGGTCGCGGACCGGATGCGCGAGCAGTTTGGCGAGATGAATTCTCTGCTGGCCGAGACGATGACTGGGATTGAGGTGGTCAAGGGTGCGGCCCAGGAGGAGCAGGAGCGCAATAAGCTTTTTCGGAATGCCCAACTCTACTGGGATGCCTTTGTCAAAGAGGGCTTTGTCCAGGCGGTCTATCTTCCAACGCTGATCTTTACTGTAGCTCTGGCCTGTGCCTTTGGGCATGGGCTCTATCTGGTTGCGACCGGAGGGCTCAGTGTTGGTGGCCTGATTTCTTATGTTAGCTTATGGGGTATGCTGCGCTTCCCGGTGGAGATCTCTACCTGGAGTTTTGATCTGTTGCAACGTGGTTTCTCCAGTGCTCAACGGATTCTGGTTCTGCTCCGCGAAGAGACGGAGTTGGATCAAAATACTGATGGCCATCATCAACAGATGCGGGGCGAGATTGTTTTTGATCATGTGAGCTTCCGCTATGGCGAGCGCACAGTTCTTGAAGATATCTCGTTTACGGCTGTGCCCGGTCAGACCATCGCGATTGTCGGACAGACTGGTTCTGGCAAAAGCACTCTCACCAAACTGGTTAATCGCATCTATGATGTGGATGAGGGCCACATCCTGGTGGATGGGGTAGACGTGCGCGACTGGAGCTTGGACTCTTTACGCTCTCAGATCTCGACAATCGAGCAGGATATCTTTCTGTTCTCGCGTACGGTGGCCGAGAATATCTCCTATAGTCGGGGTCAGCAGGTGACGCGGGAGGAGATAGAGCAGGCGGCTAGAGATGCTCAGGCTCATGACTTTATTCTCAACTTTAGAGATGGGTATGAGACGATGGTTGGTGAGCGGGGCATTACTCTCTCAGGGGGGCAGCGGCAGCGGCTGGCGATCTCCAGGGCGCTCCTGACTGATCCCCGCATTTTGATTCTGGACGACTCGACCAGCGCGATCGATAGCGCTACCGAAGACGAGATCCAGAAGGCGATCCACCGCTTATTGGAGGGCCGGACCACCCTTCTGATTACCCACCGGCTCTCGCAGATCCGCTGGGCTGATAAGATTCTGGTGATCCGTAAGGGGCGGTTAATTGATCAGGGAACACATAAAGAGCTCATAGATCGCTGTGAAACCTATCGCAGAATCTTTTTACGATATGAGGGTGGAGAGCGGGAGACAGAGCCAGAGGCGCTCCCAGTCAGTAAAGAGGGGAGATAACGATGGGCCAACTTATGGGTGGGCTGGAAGCCGAAGA
The DNA here is from genome assembly GCA_964247295.1 of uncultured Ktedonobacteraceae bacterium. Classification (GTDB taxonomy): domain Bacteria; phylum Chloroflexota; class Ktedonobacteria; order Ktedonobacterales; family Ktedonobacteraceae; genus CAXTTV01. Next base: position 7,567 of record CAXTTV010000016.1, read on the forward strand.
TTACGACCGTACATATTCTGATGGCGTGCTCTTGAAGAGGATTGTTCGTTACTTTAAGCCGAAGTTGAGGCTGATCTACTTTATTGCTGTGTTTGTGGTCCTCGCCGCAGCGCTCAATGCTCTGGTGCCAGTGCTGATCTCTAATAGCCTGGATCAACGCAAAGGATCACAGATTGGGAGCCTGACGGTTATCTTAATCGGCATGGTTATTGCCTCGGGCATCCTGGCCTGGATCTTTAACTTTCTTCGTCAGTGGTTGACTGCTGTCAGCGTCAGCGATGTCGTTATGAGGTTGCAGAAGGATGCGTTTAGCTCGATTTTAGAGCGAGATCTTTCCTTCTTTGATGAGTATAACTCTGGGAAGATCGTTAGCCGGGTTACCTCTGATACAGAAGAGTTCTCGAAAGTCGTGACGCTCACGCTCAATCTGTTGAGCCAGAGCCTGATCTTTTTTTTAATTGTAGGGGTGCTTTTTTACCGCAACTGGCTTTTGACCCTGATCACGCTGACGATCACCCCTTTGATTGTGCTGGTTGCAATGCTCTTCCGCAGGTTCGCGCGCGAGATCACCCGTAAGAGCCAGAGATCCCTGGGTCGGGTCAACTCAAACGTGCAGGAGGCGATCACCGGGATTACCGTTGCTAAAAATTTTCGCCAGGAACAGGCGATGTACACTGGCTTTCAGGAGGTCAACGAGCAGGCGTATCAGGTCCATCTGCGCTCAGGCTTTCTCTACAACGGGATTTTTCCCATGCTCTTTATGATCGCCAATCTTGGAACCACGCTTGTTGTTTACTTTGGTGGGACTGGCGTGTATCATGGGCAGATTTCGGCGGGTGACTGGTTCCTCTTTATTCAGAGCATCGGCTTCTTCTGGCTCCCACTTGTGAGCATCTCCTCTTTCTGGAGCCAGTTCCAGTTGGGGTTAGCGGCCAGCGAGCGCGTTTTTGCCCTATTGGATGCAGAGGCGCGGGTGATCCAGAGGGACGCGTTGCCGGTATCCGAGATACGGGGTGAGATCGAGTTTCGGCACCTGTTCTTTAGCTATACAGATCAGCAGACCGTTCTCAAGGATTTCAGCCTGGACATTAAACCAGGTGAGAAGGTCGCGCTGGTTGGGCATACTGGGGCGGGCAAATCCAGTCTGGCGAAGCTGGTGGCCCGCTTCTACGAGTACCAGGGGGGCGACCTATTCATCGACGGGCGCGATATTCGGACGCTGGATCTTCAGCAATATCGACGACACCTGGGACTGGTCCCACAGATCCCCTTCCTGTTCTCGGGGACGGTCGCCGAGAATATTCGTTATGTCAGACCAGAAGCCAGCGAGGCCGAGATTGAGAGGATCGCCAGTCTGGTTGGGAATGGCGACTGGCTAGAAGCCTTGCCCGAGGGTTTGCGGACGCAGGTGGGAGAAGCAGGTAAAGGGCTCTCGATGGGCCAGCGCCAACTGGTAGCCCTGGCCAGAGTGATGTTGCAGCGACCAGAGATTATCATACTGGACGAAGCCACCGCCAGCGTTGATCCTCTCACCGAAGCGCAGATTCAAGAGGGGATGGACCAACTCTTAAAGGGACGGACCGCTATTTTAATCGCCCATCGGCTCTCGACAGTCCAGCACGCCGATCGTATCATCGTATTGGAACAAGGAAGGATCGTTGAGGAGGGAAGTCACCAGAGCCTGATGTACGCTGGGGGTCATTACGCTCAGTTGTATAATACCTACTTTCGGCACCAATCGCCGGATTATCAGCCGGGCGAAGGCTTTGTTCCCGTTAAAAGATAGGGGAGCAACTTGCGACGTTGGGAAAGTCAAAAGGAAGGGTGTTTTCTCACCTTGCCATTGCTGGTAGGTTGGGTCACGTGTGGACCCGTGGTAAGGGGACGCACTACCTGCATTCTCGAAGCCGAACCAAAGGCTCGTCGGTCATGCTCCATGGAAGACCCGCAGATACGTGAGCACAGACGGGGGTCATGGCCGACGCTAAATCTTCATTTCTCATTCCCCCAGACGTATGCGTAGAGCGATGGCGAAGAGGGTGCATCGTGTTCCCATGGGTCCTCACACGACTCTGCTGGGAAAAGGGAACGCCCTTGAGGTGCGGGAGGAGCGCTTCGCGAAGCCTGCGCCAGGTGACGGCATGCAGGATCTCCCCGCAGGCATGGCGCGGTGCGCCAGATGCGGCACGTCTTCGCGGCGCTCGACGGGCCGTCCTCCGCCGCGTGAACGGGCCTTCTTTCATCTTTCTCCGAATTTCCCAGCAGAGTCGCTTGCGACTCCCCTAAGCTTCCTGGTTGCTTTCCTCTCAAATATGCTTGAGCTCCTATGCTTTCTGGAGCAGATCGCTGTACGATCCACCGAAAACCGGCAGCTCATCCAATCTGAGCTGTTGGATAACCGTTACGTGTTCACGCTTACCCTCCTCTGAGCTTACCTTCGGTCCCAATACCGTCTCCAGTTCCACAAAATCTCCCAGACCTGTTACATGGTCCAGATGGATACGTGTGTAGTTGTACATATAGAGCTTGCGGACCTTTTCAACGATCACCCGCAGGCCGAGCGTCAGCTCTAAGGCGGCCTTCAGGTTCGCGGGCTCATTGACAGGACTCAGAATATACTTACTCAGCCGTGATCCCGTCTGATCTGGGCGATGATATCCAATGAGCGTTGCGCCTCTCTGATCCTGTTCGGCCTGACTTCCGACCTGTGAGGAAGTCCCCGCTTCAAGCAAATCCCACTCCCTCAGTTTCAGACGGCCACTGTTGGTGATAAAGTAAGTATCAGTCTGACGGAGCGTTCCGGCATAGATCGCCCCCGTGATCCGCGCCAGTTGCTCGATCTCTTGCAGTGGAAGCTGTATCGTGCATTGAACTTTCAACTCAATATTCTGCATTAAATTGTGCTCCATCAATGGCTGGCACCGCTCAGGTTCAGGCCCACCACGCCCAGGATAATCAATACCAGCGATCCCACCTTCAAAAGATTGATCGGTTCTTTGAAGAAAATCACCCCAATAACCACAATCAGGGCCGTTCCCAACGCCGACCAGAGCGCATAGGTTAAGCCAAGATCCAGCTTTTTAATTGTTAGAGACAAAAAGAAAAACGTTAGACCATAGGAGACAACAACGATAATCGACGGGACCAGCTTTGTAAAGCCCTCTGTGAGCTTCAGAAAGCTGGTCCCAATAACCTCAAGAATAATTGCCAGAATCAGGTAGACAATTGGCGACATCTTTATCGTTCCTTTATGTGAGTAATGCTTATGGAAGAGTAGTATCTTTATCGGGAGCATGGGCAAGTCTCAGCAGCATCTCCTCAACCTGCCGCCGCTGCTCGCCTTGAGGAGGAGCGAGATTCAGCATATCCGCGAAGAGCAGCCCATCGATCGCCAAGCGGATAATCGTTGCCAGCGTGGGATCAACTCCGTCGTCCTCGGCTTGCGCTTGCCAGCCGATGTACTGTTGCCGAATATTCTTAAGCAGATCCGGATTATTGCTAACCGCCGCCAGCAATCCAGAGGTTGCATCCAGATCTTCTCCATTGCTGTAGAACGACGAGCGTATATACGCTCGAAGCCAGTGCCCCGGACCAGCCTTTTCAATCGCCAACTGGCGCTCCAGATCCAGCTCAAAATCGTTTACCCAGGCCGAAAGCATTCCCTGGATCAACGCATCTTTACTGGGGAAGTGGTAGAGCACCCCCCCTTTGCTGACCCCGGCCTCGCGAGCCGCAGCCTCAATTGTGAGAGCGCTAATCCCGTCGCGTTTCACCACGCGATATGCCCCCTCAAGGATCGCTCGCCGTTTTGATAATGTATTCATAATCTAGTGTACCGTCTGGACGGTATAGAATCAAGAGCTTGTGAAAGGATTGTTTGGTTTTATTGTTTAGGATATACAGTAGATCTACCTGGAACCAGTTTTCGCCCTTATGATCTTGACTTTAGGTGTTAGCACGTGCTAATATCCGACTATAAAGCTAGGGAATGAAGTAAGGATACGGTTTGATCTGGCTGGGAGAGATCTGAAGGCTTGATTAGTTTCAGACGTATCTAGAGAGTTCGCGACAGGGGCCGTGAGCTTTTTGAAATCCATAAAGGATGGTACATGATCGTGAATAATCCATCAGTTGCACTATTAGCAAAGACAGGAAAGGTATTTATTCGGATTGTTCTCGTGCTGGCGGCGGCTATCGTTGTGGGCGCGCTGGTCTGGCAGGGGATAACCTCCTCGGGCGCGCCCGATCCGACACTGCCACATTTAGATCCCAAGGCCGTGATTATGAACACCGGCCTGCTCGTATTTCGTGAAGGGTTAGAGGTTATCTTAGTCCTTGCCGCCATCACCGCGAGCTTAAAGGGGAAAAATCATACATTTCAGCGCCCGATCGCGATCGGGGCTGGATTGGCCCTGCTGGCCGGTGCGGTCACCTGGTTTGTCGCGATCGCCCTGTTGAATTCCGTGAATGCACCCGCTTTGGATGTTCAAGCCGCCACCGGTCTGCTTGCCATCGTTGTTTTGCTGGTAATCATGAACTGGTTCTTCCATAAAATCTACTGGACTGCCTGGATCTCCATGCACAATAAGCGCCGCAAGACTTTGATGAAGCAGGCGCAGATGGAGAAGGCTGAGGAAGGCCATCAAGCGCGAACCTCCTTGGGCTTTGCCCTGCTGGGATTTAGCGCGATGTACCGAGAGTGTTTTGAAGTTGTGCTCTTCTTACAGAACCTGCGGTTACAGGCTGGCTCAACCGTCGTCCTTCAGGGAGTCGTGATCGGTATGGCCTTTACCTCTATCGTTGGTGTGCTCACATTTATTGTGAACCGGAAGTTGCCGTATAAAAAGATGTTGATCGCCACCGGTGCCATGCTTGCCATCGTTTTATTAGTCATGGTAGGGGAGAGTGTGCAGGAGATGCAGCAGGCAAGCTGGATCTCAACAACGGCACTGCCTATCCCACTCCCCGAATGGTTGGGCGTCTGGTTCGCGATCTTCCCGAACGTAGAGGGATTGGCGGCTCAAGCTTTTGCTGGTATCTTTGTCATCGGCTCCTACTTCCTAGCCCAGTATATTCAGGTCGGGAAGGCTCGTAAACAATCCAGAAGCGAGTCTATGGAGTTAGAACCAGCCCTGTAACTTTTCTTAAACAAACAACCATAGAGCTATACATAGCCCGAAAAGCCGGTCAGGAAAACAAATATTCCTAACCGGCTTTTCGATTTTTAAAATGAGGTTAAGGAATCTTAACCTCATTTTATATCATAGTGTTTCATAATAGCTTTTTATGATGTGAATAAGAGGTTTGGGCAGATAAAAGGTTTGATTTGGACATTGACAATTTTTAACAATCCCTTTATATTACTGTAAATGCATATATCGAATATTAAATTCGTCTAAATTATATCTACTGAATTTAATTTTTTGAATCTTACAGTATGTTGTAAGACGCTTTTACCCCTCTGTAAAACTATGCTTTAAGGCTAAGATCGGCCAGGATCTTAGTGAAGGAGTTTCTATGTTTGCGCAAAATCCCACGCGACCGCAGAGTATGAGAATGATGAAGAAAAGTGGAAGTGTAGCTTTATTATTACTTTCTCTGTTCATGTATCTTAGTTATGGATCGACGAGTGCGAATGCAGATTCGACATCTTCCTCACAGCCAAAACGAGCCACGCATTTTCAGGCAGCCCCCGATAATACCGCAATGTTGACCTTCAAGGGCAACAACGCTCGGACTGGTCAGAACTTGAATGAGACCATCTTAGATACCACCAATGTAAATCCTAATGCGTTTGGTAAGCGAGTATCTTATCCTCTTGATGGTCAGGTGTATGCTCAGCCGTTATATCTACCGAATGTCACGATCGCTGGAGCGGCGCATAACGTTGTATTCGCGGCGACCGAGCACGATAGCGTCTATGCCTTTGACGCGGATCAGACGAGTGCGGTTCCAAACTATTTATGGCATAGTAGCCTGGTTCCCAGCGGAGCCAGTGTCCCCACAAATACAGATGTTGCCTGCCGGGACATGGAGCCAGAGATAGGCATCACCAGTACGCCAGTGATTGACCCCAAGACCGGGACACTCTACGTGCTTTCTTATACGAAAGAGAACGGCAATTTCGTTTATCGGCTGCACGCCCTCAACATAGCGGATGGCAGTGAGATGCCTGGGAGCCCGGTGACCGTGAGTGCCACGGTCAATGGTAGTGGCGCGGGAAGCGTCAATGGAAAGATCACCTTTGATCCCTTAAAAGAGCGTAACCGTGTGGGTATGCTGCTTCAGAACAACCAGATCTACACAGCTTATGGCTCGTTCTGTGATAATGATCCCTATCATGGCTGGGTGATCAGCTATGCGTATAATGGTTCCTCATTTCAGCAGAACGCTGTTTTCAACAGCACTCCTGATGGCACCCGAGGAGGAATCTGGGCCGCTGGTGGAGCGCTGGCTGGCGACGACAATGGAAGCATCTACTTCAGCAGTGGTAACGGCACCTTTAATAAGAGTGGTAATCACAATGAGGTTGGTGACGCCATTGTGAAGCTCTCACCGGATCTCAAGATCACCGACTACTTCGCGCCCTTTAATCAGACCTGTCTGGAAGATGTAGATGCCGATCTGGGATCGGGTGGGCCGATGTTAACACCAACCAATAATCATCTTTTTGAAGGTGGTAAAGAGGGACGGATCTATATCCTGGATCAGAACAATCTTGGGCAGAATACAACTCTCGCCAATGCCTGCAACAATCAAAATCGTTTCGATGTGGACAAGGTGGTGCAGGAAACGCCGCCCAGAACCGTTGGCGGCATCTTTAGCACGCCGGTCTATTGGAACGGCTCTAATGGTGAGAACGTGTTTTACTCTTCGGTTGGTCATACAACGGTTGCCTTCAAACTGGACAGCACCGGCAAATTAGTCTTACCCGCCAGCAGTCAGACAGCTAGAAATTTTGGTTTTACTGGCGGCAATCCGGTTGTCTCCAGCAATGGTCAGCAGCCTGGGACCGGCGTTCTGTGGATGCTTGATCCCGCTGGTCTTCTCAGAGCCTTTGATGCGACCGATCTAGCAAAAGAGCTTTACAACAGCAATCAAAACAGTGCTCGTGACAGCATGGGGACCTATGTGAAGTTCAGCTCTCCAACCGTCGCGAATGGCGAGGTTTTTGTTGGAACCTCTAACTCCTTGAATGTCTATGGGCAGGTAGATGGTGGTTCAGCGAATCCGAACGCCAGCTTTAACAATGCCGGTAGTAGCAGCGATCGCGCGACCGCGCTGGGCAATCTTGATGGAGCTGGTAATAGCTATTCGTATCAGGCCCTGATCGCGGCTGGTATTAGCCGCAATCAGACGCTTGTACACAACGGCGTGAAATTCTCCTGGCCTGACGCGTTACCAGGAGCCAAGAATAACTATCAGGCGATTGGCCAGACGATTCCTGTCACCTCAAAAGATGGAGATACAACCCTGGCTTTCCTGGGAAGCTCTGTAAATGGATCTACCAGTGGAAACGGAACCCTTCACTTTGACGATGGTAGCAGCGCGCCATTTACATTGAAGCTTACCGATTGGTGGGCCCAGAAGCCAACGAATGGTAACCAGGTAGTTGCTTCGATGGGGTACTATAACAACTTAAAAGGTCGTGGGAATGTAACGGTCAGTCTTTTCTACACCGATGTTCCCCTTCCATCTGGTAAGCATCTCAAGAGTGTAACATTACCGAAGACCACTGGCGCGCAGATGCATATCTTCGCTACAGGTACGCGGGGAGCGAATGCGGCACCCGCCAGCAATGGTTATAACAACGTTGGGATTACCAATGAGACTTCTCCTGATCTTGGCAACATTGATGGAGCTGGTTACAGCTATTCTGCTCAAGCTTTACAGGCTGCGGGTCTAAACACCGGCGATAACGTGTTCTTTGGCAGTGTTGTCTTTACCTGGCCGAACGTAACGCCTGGTTATGCTGACAACTATACTGCTCATGGGCAGACGCTCGCGGTAGATAATTCAGTTCCTAACGCCCATCGGCTGGCCCTGATCGGGTCCGCTACAAATGGACCATCCAGTGGGACCGCGACCATCAACTACACCGATGGTAGTACGCAGCCGTTTGTACTGGGCTTTAGTGACTGGACACTTGGCGGTGGAACTCAGCCGATGACCTATAGCAATCGTAAGTTTGCCTCTCTGCCCTATAGGAACGGAATCGATGGACGCCAGAATACTGGTAACTACATTTTCTACACCGATGTGGTCACTCAGGATGGCAAAACCGTGAAAAGCGTTACGCTCCCGACCACTGTTAATCGGGGAAGCCTCCACGTCTTTGGTGTCAGCACTAACGCGACCGCCGCAGCCCCGGCCTACAACAATGTTGGGATCACCAACGATGGAACTAAGGTGAACGCTGACTTTGACGGTGTTGGGTACACTTACTCAGCTCAGGCGCTAAGCGCGGCGAAGTTGATACCTGATCAATCAGTAACATTCAACGGCGTCGACTTCATCTGGCCGAATGTGCCAGCCGGTAGCCCGGATAACTACGACGTTAAAGGTCAAGCAATTCCAATTAACCTGAGCACTCACGCTAAAACGCTGGCGTTCCTGGGTTCCTCGAATAATGGACCCTCAACCGCGAAAGATGTGGTTGTCACCTATACAGACGGGAGCACTCAGAAAGTAGACATCAGCTTTGGCGACTGGGCTCAGGCCAACACGATTGCCGGTAACACCCGCGTCGTGGATATGCCGTATCGCAATGTCAATCGTAATGGACAGGGCTTCAAGCAAAACATGCACGTCTATCTCTTTTATACAGAGGTTACCCTACAAGATGGTAAGGATGTGCAGAGTATCATGCTACCGGGAGGAGCGAGCAAAGGAAACGTTCATATCTTCTCGATAGGGAGCAAGTAGCGTTTCAAAGCGTTTCAAACCCTGATGGGAGCCGTGGATACATCTGTATCCACGGCCTTTTTTTGTACTCGCTCTCCTTTACATCTCACCGAAAGCGTGTATACCAATCAACAGCGAAATCGATCAGATCCCGTTGTGGAAGCAACCGGGCATCAGCCGAGCCCACCTTTCCCAGTTGGATTGAGTGCTCCATCTCAAAGGCCGTCCCAATCTCTGGAAAAATCCCCGAGTCTATCTCAATATCGTCATACGTTTTCCAGATACGTTTGCCGTCCTCAAAAAGAGCCGAGCCCAACTGAACCGGTTCCCGAGGGGGTGTCCGATACTCTGCCAGATGGAGCGACGTACAGCTATCGTAGCCAACGCCCAAGAGCAGAATCCAGCCTCCCATCTCATAGATACGAGCCAGCGGTGAGCTCTCACCCAGACCATACGCAAGCTGGTGGTCTGCGATAATTCTTTGCGCACGCTGACCCCAGGCCGCGAAAGAGACTGTGGGATGATTGCTGCGAATTATCCCAGGAAAGGTCCGAAATGCCTCTACAATCACCCCCATCCCGCGCGTCGGTGAAATCTGTGGATCAAAGGCCGGTGTCTCCTCGCGAATGGGCTGCCACCATTCCTGAGGTACTGGCGGATGATTCCAGTTCGCGGGATCAGAATTATTACCTGTCTGAGTCGGCATCACCAGCGTTCCGGCGGGAGTCAGGACATCCATGAGCGCCTGAACCACCGCCACTGGTCCGCCACAAACCCAGCCAAGAGAACTTAACGAAGAATGGACAATCAGTGTTAACCCAGGCTTAAGTCCCAGCCGCCTCAGATCCTGCGCGAGACTGGCCCTGGCGCAGAGCCTGGACGAATTCTGAACAATTGAAGCTTCTCCCATAATACAAATCATCCTTTCTCGGACCAGTGACTACAACCATCCGAGCTTTTTTCTGATTGTACCATGGGATCTTCCTCTCACCACTTTAAGTGTTCTTTAATGCTCACAAAGCGGTTATCGCCGATCACCAGATGGTCAATAAGTTCAATGTCTAGTAAGCGACCAGCCTCTACAAGCTGTTTAGTTACCAGGAGATCCTCCTGGGAGGGGGTTGGATCGCCTGAAGGGTGGTTATGGCAGATCAGCACACCAGGGCAGTTACGGGTCACGGCTGGCCGAAAAATCTCCGAGGCTCTTAAAACTGAACTATTAACCGTCCCCTTATAGCGATCAATATTATCGACCACCTGATTTTTCGTATCCAGGACGAGAATGCGCAACTGCTCGTGATCCAGATAGGACATATCCAGCATCACTAGATTGGCGGCATCCGTAGGTGTACGGATCTGAGGTTTATCGCTGGAACTGGCCTTACCCAGACGGATGCCCAGCTCCAGCGCGGCTTTTAACTGGCAGCTTTTCGCCTCTCCAAGGCCATACTCATTGCAGAGTTCCGTAAAATCCGCGCGAGCCAGCCCGGTCAGGCCGTGATATTTATTGAGAAGCTTGCTCGCCAGCGTAATCACATTCTCGCGGCTGGTGCCGGTACGCAGAATGATTGCCAGGAGTTCTGGAGTTGAGAGAGATTGAGCGCCATAGTTGCGGAGGCGCTCGCGAGGGCGTTCCTCGCTCGCCATCTCATTAATCGTAAAGTGATATCTGGGCGGAGAGACGGGGGATTGGGCCGATAGAGCGGCCTCTTTGGCTTTAAGAGCCATACGCAGTTTTCCCTTCCTACCAACCACACCAGGAGGCATGAGCCCCTGGATTACCTGTCGGGAACGGTGAGGTGTTCCCGAACTCCCCTTATACATAGAAATATTACAATCCATCCGATAAAGATGCAATACCTAAAAATAAGGGTTTTTGAGGTGTAGGTTTTTGGGATGCACAGTTTCTATTGTGCCTTGGGCAGTTGAAACACCGAGACGGAGGTCTGCAGTTGTTCAGCAAGTTTTGCCAGCTCGCTAACTTTACTAGTAATCTCATTTACGTTAGCATCTTTTTGATTCGTCATCTTAGCGATCCCTTGAGTTGCGTCGGTTACCTGAAGGGCTAGCGATTGAATGGGATGTATAAGCTTTGCCAATTCTTCCGTCGTGTGATTAAATGTATCAATCAAAACTCCCATTGTATCGGGTGTCACTTCTGATCGGGCTTGAAGGTTGCCATCGCCTACATCGCTCATCTGTTGCATGAATTGTTGAACTTGAACCTGTAACATAGCATTAGGGGTGGGTTGTCCTGCACCTGAGTTGGTTGATGTATTTTCTTGCACTGGCTTATCCTTTTTATAGAGGCGCACTACGAGAAATATATTGATAATTCATATAATACACTATTCTTTTGTGGAATTCAACCGAAAAACATTGAATTGGTATCGTTCACCTGTTTGCATGTTGTGGCGGAAAGGATGAAGAATAGTGAGGTCTGGTAGAACGGGCTGTCTGCGGCTCTGATGGGAGATAGCAAAGCTGTTTCTGGTCAGAGATCGGTGGTCGAATGGGGTAGGAAGGCCCATGGAGCGCAGGACACGTGCTGCAAATGGCGCGTCGCCTTACACTGGTCGATCGAACTAGATGGTTGGCGTGTGCAAAGTGCTGCGCCAACCATCTGGCTTCTATGAGAACGTTCTTAGATGGTGGTGTTGCCGGTTAAAATCAGGCTGTCGCCAGCCGCACAAGGAATGTGACTATTGGTGCCCATAGCGGCCTGGGTGACGGTAAATTTTCCGCCCATGGCGTTGTTGAGCATGCCATTGAGGGTCTTCTCCATCTGCTGATTATAGGTGTTGTATGGGAATTTAAAGACGGCCAGGATGGTCATGGTGGTGTTTGTAACTTTGACGGCAAGATTCCCGTTTTCAGCGGTTGGCTTCAGGGTGGAGGTGGCGGTTCCTAGTTTGACTACTCCTAGATAAACGCCGGCCTGAACACTGAGGTTTCCATTTCCATCTGGTGTCAATGTAATGTTTTTGGCGATCAGGGAGTTGTTGACTGGCAGGCGGTCGATGCTGTTTCCCAGTTGAGCTAAAGAGGAGGCTGGTAGCTCTACATAAGCATCTACTTTATTTTCTGCTGGGACCTGATAGCTCAGAGGGCTGTAGGTTGCGAGCCCACCCACGTTAGTTTGGGCATTAGCGGTCTGAGCGTTAGCGGTTCCCAGGCTGAGCGGCATTTGCATGTTGATAGACAGCCCACTATCGCCGCAGCCGGGAGTCGCTTGCACTCCCTTGAGGCTTCCAAATGGGAGCTTCATTGTTGTCAAAGGGCCGGTGACCAGGGCAGGGCTCTGATCCAGTTGCGCGGCTTTGACCCCGATTGTGGAGGTATCCTGCATTCCAAACTGAACAAGCATATTCGAGGTGGTTGGTTTGGGATCACCTGGATAAAGGCTCAGCTTGACACCGGTGGATAGGCCTTTCTCCTGTGGTTCCAGACTGGTGAGCTCCGCTGAAGGTTGAATGAGCGTATTCGCCATTTTTTGGGCCCAGTCCCGGTTCTCCGCTGGTAGCGATCCCAGCAGGTGATTCATTGCTCCATCCACAGATTTAGGCACCTGCTGATCAATATTCTGCTGAAAAATTGGCTTGAGAGTAGTTGTTGGGAGATAGATTGTGGCTGGAACTGGCGTGGTTGCCTGTCTTAGCTCGACTCGATTGGAGGCAGCCGAAGCCGGATAGACAACGCTGCCCAATAGAACTGCTACCAGGAGTACCAGGAGCCCTGATGAGAGCCCGATCCGAGAAAGGTAACGTTTCATGATTGTCCCCTTTACTTTTGTGGTAGCAGTTTGTTGAGATCGAGTGGACCCTTAAAGCAGAGCTGAAGTGGCTTTGTATCATTGCTGACTACCTGCGCCGCCGATTTTAATGTAATTGTTAACATCTCTGTCCCCTTGCCACATTGTACTGCATCACTCGTATGGACCGAAAGAATTTTTGCGCCCTTAAGCTGGTTGTGGAGCGCTGGCATCATACTCTGGAGCAGCATCTGATTCAGAGCGACCTCCATATTTGTAGCGGCCTGAGGACCGGCGTCCTGCCCATCGCGTAGCAGACGGTAGACATGTAGATGAATATTCTGCTGATTATCCAGGCTCATCGTGCTGTCCATCTCAACTGGCATCACACGATGAATACCACTGGTATCAATATGTAGGTTCAAGCCCAGATTTAAGCCATCGTGCGGAGCTGACGAGACCGAAAGATCCGTCAGGGCATCGGATTGCAGGTGCAACTGTGAGACAAACAACGAGGTCAGGGCGGTGTTATCCAATGAGAGCTGAACCTGATTTGTCCCAGCCCCGGTTTTCCCATTGCCAGAAGTGATTGTGGTGGCCTGGTCGCCTACTACGTCTCCATCACCTTCATCGCTGTCTGGGGTTAGATAAAGTAGAAGGCCAGCAGCCACTACAAGTAGAGCCACTATCCCACCGGCCACCGCGAAAACGCGTTTCCTGGTCCAGTGCCATTTCTTCATAGACCTGGTTGGCATATCGGCTACATGTGTGCCAGCGATCATACCATTGGGAGCGACCGCCGCATTCTCTGTGGCATGGATGATTATGGGCTCTACCGGTTCTGGCTCCAGTTCGGCCACCGTTTTCCCATTGCCCCAGAGGAAGATGGCCGGGGCAAGCGCGATCAAGCAGAGAACCATCGATAGAAAAAAGACGGAGCAATAGACAGTATGGGCTGAGAGCACCAGATGGTGGGCGTATCCCTGGGACCACTGCGAGAACTGGCTTGCCGAAGCCCCCATTGGGAGCATTGGATAGGTCGCCGCCAACTGCTTAAAGTAGGCCAGAGCCCACGATGTCAGCGCGGCCAATCCCAGCATCATACCGACCATGCGCAACGCCGTCACTACCGCCGAACTCATTCCCGCCTGCGTGGCGCGGACCGCGTTGATTGCCGTCGTCGAAATGGGGGAGATCACCAGACCAAAACCCATGCCGGCGGTCATTGTACTGATGGTAATCTGCGTCCAGCCGACATTGACGGGCCAGCGACTCATGAGATAAAAGCCTGCCGCTGTGAACAACAGACCGAGAATCGCCGTGAAGCGGCAAGTGATCCTTCCACAGAGCCAGCCGCCCAGAATGGCCCCGATCGGGATTATCACGGTCATGCGTAGCAAGGCCAGACCGCTATCCAACACTGAGCCCTGGATTACCGTATCCATAAAGATCGGGATATCGGCCAGCGCGATAATCAGGGCAGCACCGATCAGCAGGCTGACAAGTGAAGTGGCGCTAAAGGGGAAGCGTTTGAAAAGTCGCATATCCACGACCGGCCAGCGCACCTTGCGCTCAATAAACACAAAGCCCGCTAAAAATAGCAGGGCCAGACCCAGCGCCAGGGGATTATTCTGAGGGGCCGCACCCTTCGCCGTGACACCCAGATCTGTTCCCTGTTGAGCAAGGCCTAGGCTCAAGCAGGTCAGAGCCAGACCCAGCAGCAGGGCCCCAAACCAGTCGATTTTTTCATGCAGGCGGTTGCCCTTTGGCACACAGAACCAGGCTCCGATCGCCAGGGCAATTACCAGAGGAATATTCAGATAAAAGATATACTGCCAGCCCAGCCGCTCAACAATTATCGCCCCATAGAGTGGTCCGAGCGCGCCACCGGCCTCGGTCATCGCCCCGATGATTCCCAGTGCCAGACCACGCCGGGACTCGCCATAGAAATCCCCCGCGATCGCCATCGCCACAGGAACCACCGCGCCACCGCCGATCGCCTGGAAGAGGCGGGCCGCGATCAACCAGACCAGACCGGGCGAGGATGCGTCGATCCCCAGGGCCGAGAGAAAGGACGGGTTCCACTTCTCCCCGAGCATAGGCGCGATCGCGCAGAGCAACGAGCCCGCACCAAAGATTCCGAAGCAGAGCAACAGAATGCGGCGGCGGCCATACATATCGGAGACACGACCCATCAGGGGCATAACCACAATAAAGCCCAGTAGATACGCGCTGACAATCCAGGCCGCGTGATCCAGTTGTGTGATCGGTACCTGGAGATCTTTAATCATGCTGGAGAGGGCCGTCACCACCACCGTCTGATCCAGAGCGGTAATAAACACCCCGATACAAGCGATCGTGAGAGCCGCCAGCGCCTGTCGTTTCTGTGATGTATCCTGATTGGTAGGTGTCGTCAGCTTTTTAAAAGGTTGTGAGATCTTTTTTCTCGACTGAGAAGGCTGCTCAGGCGTTGTGGGCAGCGCAGGCTCGATCTCAGGCGGCGGGTCCAGAGGGATCGTCTGCTTTGGAGATCGCCCTGGTGGACCAGGAGCGGAGTCGGGATCTGGACTTTTCGCCTGTTGAGCACCCTGAAGCTGATTCTCCAGTGCGCGTTTACGCAGGCTGGCGGAAGTCTCTTTATCGTCTTCTAACGTATACATCTTCTCCCTCTACAGAAGATAGGGCGGCCATGGGAATAGCTTGTCTTTTTTATTTTAAGCTATGGCAGCCTATTTGACCAGATGCGCAACCGCTCCAGTAGAGTAAATTATTCATAGTGAAAAATTGATAAGAGCATGTAACAGAGTCAGACCTGTGGGATAGTGATTGTAATGTTCTCGTTATAGTTGGACAACATGAAATCGCGCGCAGTTTGAGACGTATCGCCAGCGGCAGCCTGACCGGTCACCTTCACTTGATAGGGCAAAGAATCAGCCTTGCCAACGCAGACATTTGTTTTCAGCATCGTCCCGGCTGGCACCCCGCCGCCCGTAAAGAATGCGATCTGCTTCGCATCCAGATCCCCTGTTATCAGCCAGCAGGACTTCCCATTCACCTTCGCGCTCGTGGGATCGCTCACGTGCTGCAACTTCTTAATGAGAGAGATAATCCCGGTATCGGGATTGGTCAGTGAGCGGGGATCAAGCACCCCATTAATGGGTCGCCATTGCCCGGTCACAGGATCAGTAATAAACTGATTTGTACCCACACTAATCAGATTCACACTCACACTCTGGCCCGACATCACCACCGAAGCCTGAGTCTTGATTTTATCAGGCATCACCACATCACCATTGGCATTATGGATCTGAATCTGCCCGTTTGTCGGATCGCCCGGATTATCAACCTGCATGGTCACATGGAAAGCCTTGACCATGCGGAATTTCGCATCAAGAGATGAGAGCAGTTTGCTACTGGTTGGTTTAGGGTATTTATTTGTCTTTGTTGAATGACGTTGCCAGGGGAGCGAGCAACCCGAGAGGAGCAGGAGACAGCAGAATAAAATACAGAGAGAAGGAACAATTTTTGTGCGAAGAGAAAGCCCCATAAAAGCCTCCAAAGCTAGATAATGAAGAAACCCGTATTGTCAAAATCAACGAGACTTTGTAAGAGGTTTAGGGCGAAGTAGTACTTGTGGTACATCATGACATGATATGTTTAACAATTAATTATAGTTGGTGATGGCTACCCCTTGTGCAATTCAACAAATCAGTTATATTGTAACCTTTTCAGTTATATAAGTATAGATAGATGAAATTTTACGTCTCTGTTGGAAAAAGGAAACGAGGTGCCTGGATAGAAGGGGACTCGCATGAGGTAGATCGGGGTCACGTGTGGACCCGTGGGAACGGGAAGCTCTCCCGTCACAATCGCCACACACGTGGTTCGATCTACGGACGATGGTGAGGTGTGAGAATACCCTTCCTTACGAAGATGGCGTCTTCGATCCAACCTTATCGGTCCATGGACCTTCAGTGAATGAACCACCACTACGGAAGCTTTTCCAGACGGGCGAAATCCATATCAAGACGCTTCTTGCCTTCTTTGAACTGCACTTCAACAATCTCAGTTTCTTTACTCATCTCGCTTTTCAAAACAATTCCATCGCCAAACTTTTCATTATGAACTTTATCGCCGGGCTTGAACTGTTGTTCCTTCGGTTTTAGTGGCTGAGCAGGCTTTTTAAAGGTTGGAGGCACTGAGGGTGCCCGTGGAGATGGAGGTGTTGGTGTACTCCTGGGAGACCATTGTGGTGGTGTGGTGGAGCGTGGTTTCCCAGAGCCAATGACCCGGCCAGTCTCTCCATAGGGGTCCTGATTAATGTCGTCTTCCCAGGCGCGCTGCTGGCGCTGAGGCCCATAGCCGTTCCCGGTGGTCATACCCGTCCGAGGATTATAACCGCTGGCAGTCTTGTAGTTCCGGGGCATATGCAGCAGCTCCTGCGGAATATCCTCAAGGAAGCGCGAGGGATCAGTCGGGGCGCTGTCACCAAAGTAGGAGCGGCGACGTGCTCGCACAAGATAGAGCCTGCGCATGGCGCGGGTAAAGCCGACATAGGCCAGCCGCCGCTCCTCTTCAAGCTCTTCGGGCTTATCTATCGAACGGGCGTGGGGTAGCGAGCCCTCATCCATTCCAACAATAAAGACCGCCGGGAACTCTAAGCCCTTGGCCGCATGCAGCGTAATCAGCGTGACCGCATCGCTGTTTTCATCGGTCAAGGAGCCGTTTTCGCTGGTTTGAGTTGTATCTGCCCCGCCGACCAGAGCCACATTCTCTAGAAAAAGATCCAGGGCCGCGCGCGTTTCGATCTCTGAATAGTCCGAGGCCACATTGCGCAACTCCAGAATGTTTTCCCAGCGATCGGCCTCCTCAGGGATCGCCCGAAGCTCGGGTCCATACCCTGAACGTTCCAGAACATGATCCAGCAACTCGGGGAGATGAAGTTCATCAATGGAATCCAGTAGATTATTCATAAGTCTCATAAACCCCTGGAGCGCGGTTTTCGCCGCCTTGCCAAGGGTCGGGTGTTGATCTATCTGTTGCAGGGATTGAAAAAGCGAAACACCCTGACGAGTAGCCCAGGCCTGAACCTCACCAACCGTCTTCGCCCCAATCTTTCGGTTTGGAACATTAATGATGCGAAGCAGACTAAGATTATCGTTTGGATTTGCTAGCAGGCGCATATAGGCCAGCATATCCTTGATCTCTTTGCGTTCATAGAACTTGCGGCTGCCGATGACTTTATAGGGAATATTCGCGCGCATAAACTGCTCTTCCAGAGCGCGTGACTGGGCATTTGTGCGATACATCACCGCGATCTGACCGCGATCCTCAATCTCATGACGGGCCAGCAGCTCGCGGATCTCCTGCACCACAAAATTCGCCTCGCCCTCCTCATCGTACGCCTCAAAGAGCGTGATCCGTTCGCCGCGTCCCAGAGCCGTCCAGAGGTTCTTTTCCTTGCGCCAGCGGTTGCGCTGCACGATCCCCTGAGCGGCATTCAGAATATTCTGCGTCGAGCGATAGTTTTGTTCCAGTAGGATCAGCGTGCGATCGGGAAAATCCTCCTCAAAGCGGATCACATTCTCATCGCTCGCTCCGCGCCAGCTATAGATCATCTGATCATCATCGCCGACCACACAAAGATTCTCCAGGCCGCGATGATCGTCTGGCGTGCCATAGGCCAACAGGCGTACAAGCTTGTATTGGGGAAGATTACAATCCTGAAATTCGTCCACATGCACATGTTGCCAGCGACGCTGATAGCGATAGCGGACCTCGGGTTCCCGCCGCCAGAGCTGCTCTGTTAACATTAAAAGATCATCAAAATCCACACTATTATTTGCCTGAAGCACCTTCTGATACTGTTTGTAGACGCGTGCAGCCACCTCTTCAATATATTTTTCCGCCAGCTCTGCCATCTGATTGGGGCTCTGCATATCATTTTTCGCGCGCGAGATCAGGCTCTGCATCGTCGCAGGCTTATACTGTTTATCGTCCAGATTTAGATCCTTAATCACCTGCTTAATAATCGCCTTTTGATCATCGGCATCCAGGATCACAAACGAGCGGTTCAGGCCGAGGGGAGCGAGATAGTCGGCCTCCTGACGGAGCACGCGAGCACAGATCGCATGGAACGTCCCGATCTGCATCTCTTTTGAGGCATTCATCCCAACCAGTTTTTCCAGGCGTTCGCGCATCTCGCGCGCCGCCTTATTCGTAAATGTCACCGCCAGGATCTGGTAGGGTTGAACATGCTCATGCTGTACAAGATATGCGATGCGATGGGTGATGACGCGGGTCTTACCGCTGCCGGGGCCAGCCAGGATCAGCACAGGCCCATGGGTAGTCGTCACAGCTTTGCGTTGAGGCTCATTTAAGCCAGCAAGTAAATCTAAATTATCCAACATCATCTATCCCCAAACAAAGAGAATTGAGAGGCCTACAAAAGATAAAAAAGGAAAAGACTTTCAATGACCGGACTATTGTATCACAGCCGTAGGTATAAGGGCAGAGGTCTGAACGCAGGATATTTGACAGCTTCAGAACGAATTGGATAGTATGGAAAATGGATAAGAGGAATAGCATGGCAGCTCTGTAAATATTGTTGGGATAGATCCCTGGATACTCACGGCCAACCTTGCATAATAAGTAAAAGAAGCGTCAACTTTTGTTTCTTAAAAAAAAAGAAAGATGGAAAGGCATGCTCGATCGTATTTTTGACTCCTACTCCTTGCCTGATACGGGTAAGGCCAGAAAGCCACGAAAAATCGCGTTAATCGGTACTGGTATGGTAGGAATGTCCGCAGCCTATGCAATGCTCATAGAAAACACCTTTGAAGAACTCGTAATGTATGATGTTGCCCGCGAGCGGCTGGAGGGAGAGGTCATGGATCTTGTACACGGCCTCCCCTTCGCGGAACCGGCGATTATACGAGCTGGTTCGCTTGACGACTGCGGCGGCGCAGATCTCGTGATTATCACCGCCGGTTCAAATCAGAAGCCTGGTGAGACCCGGTTAGACCTCTTGAACCGCAATGCCGCCATCTTTAGATCCTTCGTCCCGAAACTAGCCGAAAACTGCCCCAATGCCATCTTCCTGGTTGTTAGTAATCCCGTAGATGTTCTCACCTATATCACCTGGAAGCTTTCGGGTCTGCCTCATACCTCCGTCATCGGTTCCGGCACCGTTTTAGATACCGCACGCTTCCGCTATCTTCTGGCTCAAAAATTTCAGATTGACTCCCGTAGCCTGCATGCCTACATCATTGGCGAGCATGGTGATAGTGAAGTTCCAGTATGGAGCAGCGCCAATATTAGTGGGACGATGTTAAAAAGCCTGGACCCGGAACTGGGAACCTCGAAGGACCATGAAGACTTTGAGAAAATTTTCGAGCAGGTCAAAAATGCTGCTTATGAGATCATCAAGCGGAAAGGCGCAACCTATTACGCCATTGGATTGGGGGTGAATTTTATCGCCCAATCCATTCTTAGAGATCGGAACCGGGTAATGACGGTCAGTACCTTGATGCAGGGCCAGCATGGAGTTCAGGATGTTTATCTAAGCCTACCCAGTGTTGTTACCCGTCAAGGGATCTCCCGAGTGGTGAGATTAGATCTTGCTCATGATGAAGAGGAGCAGTTCAAAAAATCCGCTCGGGTTTTGCGGGAGGCCATTGAAAAGGTCCAGATTTAGGCGAGAGAAAACGTGGAAACTATGAGTTCGGATCGGCTCGCTGGAGCTGGTTCCATCGCCGGGGCATACGCCGGGCCATGCCGCCTTTCTCGATACGCGTGATCGCACTCTCATCGTTGGGGATGCCTTTTACACACTGGGAGGGATTGCTGTCTCTGGCGTACTCAAACCACTGTTTCCATTGCCTGCCTTTGCCACCTGGCACAAGCCCACCTCAGTCAAAAGCGCGAAAGCCCTCTACGCAGTGCAACCCTCGCGACTGGCCGTCGGTCATGGAGCAGTCCTGAATGATCCCCTCAGCCAGATGCTTAAAGCCATTGCCGAAGCCGAGCGTTTAGTTGAAAAGGACCAGAAGCGGCATGTCTCCTAGATCAGGTTTAGATAAAGCAACAGTTATTGAGGTGGCAGTAGAATTAATTGATAGCGTGGGTGCCGAAGGTTTAACCCTGGCGGCACTCGCCAGCAAACTAGGAGTGCGTATTCCCTCGCTTTACAATCATGTTGATGGGCTCAACGGCATCAAGCGCGAACTTGCCCTTTATGGAAATCGATTCCTTATGGAAAGAATGGGGAGGGTCGCGATCGGCAAAGCCAGCGATGATGCCCTCAAGGCAACTGCATTTGAATATCGAGCCTTTGCCCTAGAACATCCCGGATTATATGAGATTTCCGCCCTGTACGCTCCAGATCCCAATGATCATGAACTACTAGAACTTGCTGACCTAAAAATAGAGATCTTCACCCAAATATTATCTGGTTATGAATTTAAACAGGAGCAGAGCTTACATATCGTCAGAGGGCTGCGAAGTATTGCCCATGGATTTGTCGCATTAGAGCGAGCCGGTGGCTTCAAGATGGCTCTTGACAAAGATCAGAGCTTTGATCTATTGATCGAGATCTTTATTAATGGTCTGCACAAACTCAAACGAAAAGAGATCTAAAAAATCCCCTAAATACCCTTGCGATCATGATTTCTATGGGGTATTATATAGCAGGTTCGCACTCTCTATAGGAGATTGCTAATTTCAAGACAATTGGAGTATCTATACTCCAACTGTCTTGAAAAGGCAAGTATTGCTGCATAGGGTATGGCAGACGAAGAGAGTGCCAGAGGCCGCACCCAATTAAAACGTCTATATTGTAGGGAGGAAGTCAACGGTGAGCGTCAATCTTCGACCACTGGCTGACCGCATAGTCGTCAAGCCATTAACTCGTGAGACCATGACCAGAACAGGAATCATGTTGCCAGACACCGCGAAAGAGAAGCCCCAGGAGGGTGAGATTGTCGCGGTTGGTGCTGGCAAAGTTTTGGATAATGGGAAGCGTGTTGCCCTGGAAGTTTCAATTGGACAGAAAGTGCTTTTCGCTAAATACGCAGGCACTGAAGTCAAAGTTGAGAGCCAGGAATATTTGATTTTGCGCGAAAGCGATGTTATGGGTATCATTGATTAAGAATGTCTTAATCGCAAGATTAGGGCACAAGAATAGATAAATAGTAGGAGAAAATTTCGTGGCAAAGCAGTTACAATTTGATACGCAAGCTCGTCATTCGTTAAAAAAAGGTATGGACGTTCTAGCGGACGCCGTTAAAGTCACGCTTGGTCCCAAGGGCCGCAACGTTGTTCTGGACAAAAAGTTTGGCGCGCCAACTATCACCAACGATGGCGTCACCATTGCCCGCGACATTGACCTGCCCGATCCTTTTGAGAACATGGGCGCGCAATTGCTCAAAGAAGTCGCGACCCAGACCAACGATGTTGCTGGAGACGGTACCACCACCGCCACCGTCCTGGCCCAGGCCATCATCACCGAGGGTTTGAAGAACCTGGCCGCCGGAGCCAACCCAATGATTCTACGCCGTGGTCTAGAGAACGGTGTTGAGGCCGTCATCGCCCGCATCCGCGAGGTCAGCAAGCCCGTTGAGACTCGTGAGCAGATCGCCCAGGTCGCCTCGATCTCCGCCGCCGATCCCGAGATTGGTGCCTTGATCGCTGAGGTCATGGAGAAAGTCGGCAAAGACGGCGTTATCACCGTCGAAGAGGGCCGTGGTCTGGAGACCGAGAAAGAGTATACCGAGGGCATGCAGTTCGATCGAGGCTTCATCTCGCCCTATATGGCGACTAACCCCGATCACACCCAGGCGATCCTCAACGATCCCTATATTCTGATCACAGACAAAAAGATCAGCGCGATCGCTGATATCCTGCCCACCCTGGAAAAAGTGCTTCAGACTGGCAGCAAAGAGATCGTCATTATCGCCGAGGATGTAGACGGCGAGGCTCTGGCGACCCTGGTCGTCAACAAGGTTCGTGGCGCGTTCAACGTCCTGGGCGTCAAGGCCCCTGGCTTTGGTGATCGCCGCGAGGCCATGCTTGAAGATATCGCGGTCCTCACCGGTGGTCGTGTCATCACCGAGAAGGCTGGCTTCTCCCTGGAGAACGTCACCCTTGAGGATCTGGGCCGCGCCCGCACCGTTTCCTCCAATAAAGATAACACCACCATTGTGGATGGAGCGGGCCAGCAGTCCGAGATCCAGGATCGCGTCCGCCAGATTCGCGCGCAGATTGATGGAACCACCAGCGACTATGATCGCGAGAAGCTCCAGGAGCGACTGGCGAAACTGGCCGGTGGCGTCGGTGTCATCAAAGTTGGTGCCGCGACCGAGGTCGAGCTCAAAGAGAAAAAGCACCGCGTCGAAGATGCCCTCTCGGCCACCCGCGCCGCCATCGAAGAGGGGATCGTCCCTGGTGGTGGAAGCGTCCTGATCGCTGCCGCGACCGCTCTGGATAGCGTCAAAGCCAATAATCCTGAAGAGCAGACTGGCATTAACATCCTGCGCCGTGCCCTTGAAGAGCCTCTGCGCCAGATTGCCTTCAACTCCGGGCGCGATGGCGCTGTTATCGTCAACGAAGTTCGCAGTAGCGGCAAAGGCTTCGATGCCCTGCGCGGTGAGTTTGTTGACATGGTTCAGGCCGGCATCATTGATCCCGCCAAAGTGACCCGTTCGGCCCTTCAGAACGCTGCGAGTGTCGCCGCCATGTTCCTCTCTACCGATGCGCTAATCACAGACATCCCTGAGGAAAACGATAACGCCGCTGCCGCCGCCGCCGCTGGTATGGGTGGCATGGGTGGCATGGGTGGCATGGGTGGTATGATGTAAGTATCTCCCGATTAGTGGTTTCTACATTAGTAGCAAACCATAATCGTGAAATATCTAAAAAAACTATAGCTTAAAGTTAACGAGAGAGTTGAAAGATTTTTCAACTCTCTCGTTTTTTGTACACCAGATTTCTACTTATTTGTGCACGATTTGTGCACAAATAATAATTTGCAAGTTTAAAAATAACATGTTATAATACCTATCTAATATTCTAAATTTTGTTAACTTATATGTCGATATCCAAACAGGCCCCATTAGCTAATCATTGATCTTTATCTATGCGTCCTTGTGTATGTGTCCGGTCAAGGATTTATTCTCAGGAGCCGTATTGTGATGTTCTCACTGGAATATAAAAACATAAGCCAGGCACTACGAACAATGCGGTACACAGGTTCGGCCAGGGCTGAGATCACCTCTGGTGTTCTGATGGGGAGTCTTGTTATTTTAGCTGTACGCGATGGAGAGATGGTTTCTAGTATCATTGTCATGCCTGATGGAGTACAACTACAGAATGAGCAACAGGTACGTAAAGTATTAGAGCAAGCCGGTATTTTAGAGTGGCGTCTTTTAGAAGCTTTACGCTTTAAGGATGGGCAGACAAAAAAAGCCCTTAAACCAATGTTTCCAAAAGGTCCTCAACCTACGCCTGAAATCTCGGATACGACAGGACCTTTATTAGACCCTACATCTCGTCCAAATGTATATTACCTCTCAGCAACCTCATTTCCAATGAGACGATTTGTGGATGCGAGCTGGGTACGTACCTGGCCGTATATTTACCGTCAGGTTTACAACCTTGCAAATGGTCAATACAGTGAGCAAGATATTGCTCGTTTACTGAGATTTCCGCCTTCCGCACTGTTACGAGTGTTCTCTGATCTGGAAAAGATGGAAGTGTTACAGCGCGGAATGTAAGATACACAGTTTCCGTATTGGATTAGGCCTGTACAGTTTATTACCAGTTAAAGAGGGTGTCGACAGCGTTCTCGCTCGTTGGTATCCTCTTTAAAAGAGAGGTTATTGTATGGCTTTCAGCTTAACAAGCAACGATGTATTGCAGCCATTGCGCTGGTGGTACTCTATTGGAGCACCGACAAACGTTCCGGATGATGCGCCTCTTGTTGACCGAGAGAGAGTAAGGCTCGGTAAGCTCACCAGCCTCGTTCTATTCATTGACTTAATCGAGACGGGGATTGCCCTGACCTCTAGCCTCCAGAACCCCGACCCAGTCGTCAAATTCTTTCAAATGGGAGCCATTCTTGTTTTAATTGTTGCGTTGTGGTTAAATCGCCAGGGACGCACCCGGGTAGCAGGTATTCTGGTTATATTCATCCTGGAGCAGGCGATAGCTGGTTTGTTTTTATCCATGCCTGGCGGTCGTCTAACCTCATTTTACCTACCTCTCTTTAGCCTGATGTTAGAACCATTATTAATCACAGTATCGCTCTTTCCAATCTGGATAGTGTTTCCATTAATGTTTTACCATATAAGCTTGATTATATGTATCTTGACCTTTGTGCCCAAGACGCCAGAACTAGTTGGGTATATACAAACAATGCCATTTATTATCTATGGTATTCCTATAACAACCCAGATCTTTGCATCTTTCATCGCCTTTATCTGGGTGCAGTCCGCACGTGAAGAGATGAGGCGGGCTGAGACTGAGAAAGAAGTAAACCGTTTAACACAGAAACTAGCTGAACAAATGTCGGTTTCAGCAATGCAATCTCAGATTTTGGAGCATAATCTAAGTGAGCAGCAACAACAGTTTGCGCTTTTGAATGCACAGATGTATCGGTTGGCAAGCGAAATTTACAATATAAGGACTGGCAAGGGACCGGCGGCATTTCAACAGTTAACTACAGGAACCAATCTGGATTTACTGACAAGAGAGCTTCAATTATTATTAAGTAATCGGTCTGTAAGTACAAGCAAAGGGGCTTCCTGGCGTGAAACGGAAAAGCAAGACACCAGATTATTGAAGGGGGGACAAACCTCGTATCGGCTCCCACGCGCCCGACTTAGCAAGCTGTAAAATATGTACGTAGCCTGCATTATTATCAGGGGGCCGGGCCAACCGAGGAAGGTGAATTGTCGTAGATCGGGCCACGTGTGGGTTCGTGACACCGAGATCGATTGGCCGTGGCGCTCACTAGAGCCTGACGGTGTGCCAGTCGCTCGCCGTCAGGTTGTCTTGCTGAGTCAATACTTACTACTTTTCTGATGGTTCTACCTGTTCATCAACGTATGTCACGTGTTCATACGTCTCGGTACGCTGCTGATGAGGCTGCTCTTCCTGTTGAACATCATCGGTAGTGGTATGGTTTTCAGTGGATTCTGTCTGCTGTTGATTTTCGGCTTCGCCCTCATTTGCAGTCTCGTCAGCAGAGGCTTGATGTTCAGAAGCTTCGGTTTGCTGATGAGCTTCACCTTCTTGTTTGGTATCATCAGTAGCGGTATCGTGTTCTGTCGCCTCAGTGTTGGATTGGTTCCCACCTTCCTGTCTGGTCTCGGGAGTATTCTCGGGCCTGGTCTCCTGCTTTTGAGAGTCGGAAGCTTTTTGTTGTTCAGCATCCTGATGATAGTTTTCTTGCTGCTCTACCGGTTCAGAATCTTGAGCCTCCTGCTTTTCAGATTGTTCTGGTTCTTTTGAGGAGTTTACCTCAAAATGGTGGACCGTTCGGGTTTCGCGTTCGCTTCGGATTGAGAAATTTTTAGAGTAGGAGTGTTTCTCCTTATTTTGTTGAAGGTTCTTATCTTCCTTCTTCTCCAGTTTTGATTCCTTCACCATGTTGGTTATACGCCTCTTTTTCTATAGAAACTTAAACATATGTTTATAAGCATATAGTAACTGAGGTAATAGAGAAAAGAAAGAGGGAAATAGGGAAAGTTTTTAAACTGAAGAAACTTTCCCCGGCTTTTACTGTAATATTGTTTCTTGTAAGATGCGTTTTGAAATAGGGATATAAAAATCAGGGTCTTGTTTAAAAAAATCGTAACTACTCAGGTGTCAGAAAAGAGGAGAAAAGAGGCTGACCAAGGAGTGTGGCCTCAAGGGCCTCAAGCAATGGCAAGCCTTGCTTTCGCAGACTGGAAAGATACCCACGAATGCATGCAAACGCATGTGCTCCCTCCCAGGATCGAAAGCAGCCTGACATTTTCTGCCGGACTTTCACCATCCGCAGATCGCGCTCGGCGAGATTGTTCTCAAAAAGTACCCGCAGATCTTCCAGAAAGGCCCACACGGCCTGATGGTGTTTGCGCAAGCGATCGAGCAGATTTGCGAGCAGCACTTTTGAGGAAGACGACCGCGACGACTGCGAGGCGCAGTTGCACGAGGATGAGCGTGATTTGCTTCATCGAGCAGTTCCAGAAACCGGGCCTGCCAGTCGGCCACTTCCACGGGATGAAGCCAGGGTTTTCTCTGCTCACGTGCGTGGTCAGCCGCCTGTTTCATGTCCAAGAGGTGGACCTGCCCACCAGAGCCCTTGTTCTTCGCACAGAAGGGTGAGATCTCGAAGCAGATGGACGATGCAGAGAGCGTGAGCACACGGATAGCGGAAATACGAGCCCCAGTCATCATGCACGCTGGTTCCGGTGATCCCTGGCAAGGTTCCAATGGCTTGCAGGGTTGGTTTATTTCATTGCTGATCCCTGAAAAAGATGTTTCGCTTGAACTACTTGCTCTAAATTAATTTCTGTAAGGCGAACACTGATTAACTGATCGAAAGCAGTTGCTTCACCGCTCTCGACAGCGTGAAGAAATGGGCTCCCTCGGCCTACTCCAACAACGAAGATAGGAAAAATTTCTCCCGTCTCTGTCTCTAATTGGGCCGGGCCATTCTGTACTAATGGTTGCTTAAGATCATTGGGATCTACTGGCCGAACCATAAAAGAGATTTCCTCCGCTTCAGGCTCAAAAAGTGAATTTCCCAGGCTGGGAGACGAGATGATTTCGCCAGTGTAACCATCTCCGGTCTCTTCATCTTCTTCATCTGAGATAGGGTCATAAAAATCGGGATCATGCTCAAATAAATCCATAATGGATACTTTCCTTCCAAATAATAATCACTTTCGTACTCTCTTTATTTCGTTGTGCTTAATGAGTAAAGGAACAAAGATTAAGATGTAGTTTGACAAACTACCTTGCAAGATTTTATCATGAACGTAGTGGGAGATTTTTGGGTTTAGGAGGATCATGCAAGTACTTTTTTAGCTGATCTGGAACGTTTTTTTCGCCCTTATAGTGTTTGACTAAAGGATTTATATATGTTTTTCTTCTTCCTTCTGCCAGTTCATCAAACTCATCATCAAACATATCTAATTGTCTGGCCTTGTTTAAAACTTCATACTCAACCTTAAATTCCTCTTTAAGAACTTCAAGACGGTTTTTCGGAGGTCCCCAGTCACGTTTTTCTGCCTCTTTAACGTGAAGATATTCTTTGTATACAACTGCATTAGTTGCATCGGGTCCTAAGCACACACAGATTTTATCTGCTCCCCGATTTTCTGGTTCAAGTAAGCCATTGAATGGATTATAAGTCATGCCATGGGCTCCCTCTTTGTGCAATCTCTGCTGCGCATCTTTATTCCACTCAATTCTCACTCTTGTACCGTTTTTATCTTCAACGTTCTCAATTCTTTGAATAAGGCTGTCGCCAACCTCATTTTTTGTGTAAGGAGGCTGATTTTCCAATGTGCTTTTTTTAGATGTATTGAACTCATGACGATATTTATGACGCTCTGGATGTTGTGACATGAGTGTCTCGCTGGAAATTTCCTGAACGTTAACGTTTTCGTATTCTAGTCCTTTACGTTCTTCCAAAATAGGTTGTGTGTTACCTTCTGAGGAATCTGAGGTTATTCTATGCTCAAAGCCACCAGGATTTTTCACCTGTTCAGCACCCTGAGTATCCTGACTTTCGGGGTGGTCAGCTTCTTTCGAGGAATTTACCTCAAAATGTTTGACCGTTCGGGTTTCATGCACGCTTCGGATTGAGAAATTCTTAGAGTAAGAATGCTCCTCCTTACTCTGCTGAAGTTTCTTATCTTCCTTTTTCTACAGGCTGTTTTCGGGGAGCATCAGAAAGCTATCGTCTAGGATTTGGACTCGTTTATCTAAATAAAATAAACCAGAGGCAGATCATCCTCAATCAAATTAGACTCTTGCTCCAAATTTTTTCCGTCACGGGCCACTGTAAATCTATACTGTTTTAATGCTTGTTGGAGCATTCCATAGAGTGTTATCCGAAAACCTCCAGGAATCTCTGTAGCCTGGGGGCAGTAATTACTGACTGAATCCGTTCAGATGCCTGAGCTTTTTCCTTATCAATAGCTAATGGAGAGAATTGAACATCCTCCAGGGAAGAGACAATAGAAGAGATTAGTGAAGAGGGGCCAATCCGCATCTGTGTGACCGTCAGATACAGCTTTAGATAGGTGACCGCTGCTTGGAAATCGGAGAGAAAGAGTCCCACGGCCTGGTTCAGTTGGTAGAGTTGTTCGGGACGAGAGATCACATAGATTTGCTTGCCAGGAGCAAAAGCCACAAAAATGGCCGTTGAATGGTACGTGGTATTAAAGATAATCCAATACACGTGATAGCCAGGGAACAAGGATGTTGGATACAGCTCAATCTCTGTCCCTACATCCGCTAATGAGGATTTATAGGAATTATCGAAAGCAATCAGAGCTTCGCTGAGCTGATTAAAGTGCTGATTTGTTATAGCATCCTCCCAAATTGAGTATTGATTAGACAAAGTGGCACGACTTTAATTAACAAGTAGGGAAGCTAAAACTATTAGTTGTTTTGATACATATAGTCTAATGTTTTAGCTTCATTCTATTTACACTAGGTAAACCAAGGGAAGTTTTTCTTGAACGATTTCAGCTTGTTGCTCTAAAATTTGCCCATGAGAATCTACCTTGAATACATAACGCTTGAGCGTTTTTTGGAGGGCACCATAAAGAGTGATTGAGAATCCCTCCGGAATTTGTTGTGCCTGGGGAGGGGTGATTACGGATTGTAATTGTTCATGTATCTGAGCTTTCTTCTCTTCGGTGGCTTGTGAAGAGAAAAGAAAATCGTCTACAGAAGAGACGACGTAGGAGATCAGCGAAGAGGGACCAATCCGCATCTGTGTGACCGTCAGATACAGCTTTAGATAGGTGACCGCCGTTTGGGAATCGGATAAAAAGAGTCCCACAGCCTGATTTAGTTGGTAGAGTTGTTCGGGACGAGAGATCACATATACTTGCTTCTCAGGAGCAAAGGCCACAAAAATGGCCGTTGAATGGTATGTAGTATTAAAGATAATCCAATACACGTGATAGCCAGGGAACAAGGATGTTGGATACAGCTCAATCTCTGTCCCTACATCCGCTAATGAGGATTTATAAGAACTATCAAAAGCGATTAAAGCTTTTTGAAGTTGATCGAAGTTCTGGTTCATCACACTAAAGCCTTTCTAACGTTCTTTATTAAATCTTTTATCTAAAAAAGAACGATACGGTAGATTGTTGGTTGATGTACGTACATCGCCATTATTAAATGCTTGTTTAACTTGTTCACGTGCTTTCTCTGGTCCATCTTGTTGAAAGGCTTCATCATATTCGTCTTCTAATTTGTATTGCTCCGTAAATTCGCATCCATTCCTCTGCATCTCTTTTTTCGCTTCTAGAGCACGAACCGTTCCTTCAACCTCCTCTTCTATTTTTCTGTCTATGTATTCGTTGCGCGCTGTTAAAGGGTTTTTTCTAAAAAGCTCACGGGCATTTGCACTCTTCTTTTCATTAAAAGCTTCCGCGTGATTCATCTCATGGATGTATTCTAGTGCAGCCTGACCGTCAGACTTATTTGAGTTCAGCACAATTTTGTTTTTCTCGGGGTCGAAAGAAGAGGCATCATTAGGGTTTAACTCAACCAATGTATTATGCTCTTTCTGTTTTTGCATCGCGTGTTTGCTGATCTCACTTGATTGTAAATACTTTTCCATTTCTGGAAATCGGGCCTGTACGCCTTCTGAAGTAAGTTTCTTTGGTAACTCATGTTTTTCCTGAGGGTGGGGATCAAGATGATCAGATTGGGTATCTATCATCTTTTTTTCAGCATTTCTATGACGCAATATATCTGGCATCAAGTTCTTACTTCTATTTGCCCTTGCTTGCTCAGTACTTTTGGAATTACTCGGCTGTTCCTTTGGCTGAAACGATTTTCTTTCAGTCATTAAAAGATCCTCCGTGGACAATCCTATTTAAAACATGTACATCGTAAAGATCAAAAATATACTCTACTTTCATAGAACGGGATTTTATAAAATAAGAGAGACTTAGCTTTATAGGTGTGAAGAAAAACATAAATCTCTCAAAGATAAAATAAGTGTAAGTTCTTCAGAACAATCGTACCTGAAGATTGTGATAAAGAGAAGGGGGAAATACGGAATTTTTTTGTTTTATGGTGCATTTCCCTATTTTCTCTATGGGAAAGGTTTTAAATCAATAGATGCTCTGCGAGGTTGTTGCCAAAGTCGCTTTTCTGGTACTCTGTAACATCAAGCTGATCAATAATATGCAGTGACCCACAATATCCCAGGTCTGCTGTATGCTGATTTTCGTCGTTGATGATCTGGATTGAGATGTCTTTTGCTGCCTGCGCGACTCCTTTATACATCTCTTCGGTCGATTCCCAGTCTCCTTCCAGTTGTTTGGAGATCCAGATTTTGTGCTCTGGCAAGACTAAGATCTGAAGATCGTTGCGGTACAGACACTTTGCTCGACAGAGGCTGCACCCTGGAAATGGCCCATGTTCTCTTTTTTGATTATTCTGGTAAAGGTCAGAGAACCGGTCTAAAAGGTCATACGTGGCGTGTATATCTTTGCCTCTCTGAAACTCTAGCAATCCTTGAGTGAGCAATATTCGCATCTGTTCAACCAGAGGATAGGACCAGCCGACCTTTGCTCCGCGCTCATGCAGACGTTCCTCGCAGCCGCGAATGATAATCATCCGTACTACTTCGGCCTGTTGCTTTGGTGTGTAAGCCGTCAGTTCGGCCGCGACCTGCTGATAGATCCGGTTGACCATAGTCATAAGGTATTCTCGGCCCCAGACAACCCGTGTGATAATGCTGGCCCAGATCCATCGGCTCTGTGGCGTGTCCAGTAACCGCCCCGCCGCCTGATAGATTGAGGCCTCCGGTCCCCCAAAAACATTCATAGCTAACCCATACCTTTTCAGATCCAGAATTGACAGGAAGGGTTGAAGGGAGGCATAAACTGGACTGGCGGCTCGCAGATCCTCATCTGTGGGCGTAACCAGTTGCTTGGAAGATTTATAGTTCTCCATGCGCAAGAGATAGGCATGGTCCATGCCCTCGGCGAAGACGGCGGCCATCCCCGGCAGAAGGGTTCCCAGATGCAGCTTCTGAGGTTCATTCAGATTCATGGTTTGTCCGACGCTTTCACGATCATCCTGGGCGACCAGTCTGTGAGCGATCTTCAAGTTCGTATTTTTCAGGACATCAGGTGCTAGCTTGCTGGGGATCTGTTCCGCGACCAGACAGCCCTGACCGTAGCCTCGGATTTCGGCCAGCATATTTACAAATACCTCAACCGCCTGGGCTCGTGGGTTCGCTGACTCTGTGTCCACCGAGGTCGATGTATTTTTCAGGAGCCGGTGAGCTTCCTCGAAAACCAGCAGGTGCTGGAGGCCGCCGGGCAGTTTATTTGTCGAGGCCTGCAAACGGCGATACTCATAGATGCGCGAGAGCAGCATTCCCATTAAGAAAGTTTTCTCGTCATCATTGCCGATGCTTTCCAGTTCAAGCACCGTTGGATACCTCAGGATCTGAGGTATTGGGATGCTACGGGGGGTGTCAAGCATCAGGCCCTTTGAGCCGAGGCGTAGCGAACCGATACGAGCCTGCAAGCTGGCAGTCACATTCTGTTCCAGCTCGCCATCAAAGTTCAGTCGTTTCGTGACCTCCTCCACCTTACGGTACAGATCTGTCATCGTAGGATAGATGGGATAGAGGTGTCGCTGACTCCAATCGGGGAGCCTGGTGTTGATGCCGCTGGCGAGATCCCAGCCCTTGTCCTCGTAGATCTCATGGAGAGCCGTCTCCAGGACATAGGGCATGGGAGCATAGAGAATAAAAGCCGCGTTAAAGACGGCCTTCAGGAAGTCCACATGGTTCAGGAGGGAACCGCTGCCGGGCTTATCATTGGTTTCAAACTCAAAGGGATTAAAGCGAAAGGGCGCAACGTTTTCATTGCCCAATGTATAGATGCGAAAATCTACCTTGCCTTCCAGGGCTTTACGTAGAGAGCGATATTCTGTCTTTGCAGGCTCGATTATTAGAAATGGCTTGTTAGATTCAATCGCGTGATCGAGCAAATTGAGCATGGTTGTCGTTTTGCCACTACCGGTCACCCCCATCACTACGCCATGTTTTGCCAGATCGTTAGTGCCAACACTGTAGCTCTGCTGGCTATCGCGACCATTATATTGGATTTTTCCCAGAGCCAGAGCGCTAGAGGCCGGAACCCGGAAATCCACATCGAAACGTGTGAAATCGTAGACGGCATAGCCCGGAACCTCCTCCCGAGGAATCTGGATCAATTGGGCCACCTCTTCGGAGTTCAGGGGTATTGAGAAATTCTGGACATAGGTTCCACCATGTTGGCAGAGGTGGGTGCGAAGTGGAGCGGGCCGGGAATCCTTGCCTGAGAGCGTACCCAGAAGCAGAGAGCTTAAGCGTAGGAGCTGTGATTGCTCCTGTGCTCCCAGATATGATTGAACTGTCCACTGGCCCGAAGCGATGCCAGTATTTAATCGTTCAAGTTGGCGCTCCAATAATTGCGAAAGATATTGAGCAAGATAGTTGGTTTGCTCCGCGCTCTGCGTCTGTGTAATCCCACCAGACTCAGTCACCGTCCGTTGATATGACTCCTGAGTTGTTGTCTGCAAAGAGGACTTGAGCAATGAAGAGGTCTGAGCCAGTCGATTAAAAACCTGTAAACGTTCCTGTACTACCGTTCGGCGGGAGCGGGGATAGGCCTGAATAACGTAGGCCCAGGTCGCGCCATGCATTCCTCTCACTACCCGCTCCAATTGAGAGGAACCTTGATTGTCTCCCTGACTGCCAGACTTCTTACCGCCCATGGGATCATTACTACCCCCACTGGCAGCGGCATCCTTGCGACTGGGAATGCCGCTTAGCAGACCCATAGAGCGGAAGTGAGGGGCCAGACGCAGATGGAGATCAGTAATCAGCTCCTCTTCAAAGCGCAGCCCTGGGACCAGGCCATCCAGCAGATTGCGGGTCATCTCCGGGCTTCCAAAAGATAAATAGATAGAGAACTTGCCAGGAATTCCAGCCATAACCGTCGTCAGATACTCGTGAGGTTGAGCGTGGGCGCTAATTACAAGATCTGTAATACATTGCATAAAATCGATGTTTGGATTACTGCTCCAGAAATCTGTAATCCCCTGAAGGCACAAAAACGTCTTGCCCGCGAAAAGATCTTCAAGGTCAAATGGTTCTGGGAAGGTCTCCTCCAGATCGCGGTGTTCCAGGGCCTCAATCTGAAGCTCAAGGGGATCTGACGGAGGGGGAATGAATGGTTGAGAAGCGAACATCAAAAACCTCATTTCAAGGAGAAATAGCAGAGTCAGGTAGATTGTACCAGTGACCAGTGGATCATCAAAGGCAGATTATCCGCGAGCAGCGTGCTCGCATATTCAAAGTGCCCACTCGCCGAAACCTGGACTGTATAGTACCTGAGGGTATCGTTGTGGCAAGCATAGAAAGTCACCGTAAAGCCCTGGTCTGTAGAGATAACTGAAGGTGGCACAATTATAGATTCAAAGCGTTCGACAGTTTCTGTCCTTTTCTCTTCCTTCCAGACCGGCAGATCGCGGGCCTTTGAGATAAGATAGAACAGTCCAGAAAGGGGCGGTGTGAGTGTAAAGGCGGTCGTTGTATAGCCCAGGGCCTCCTCAGGTGTTGTAATTGTAAAACCATCCATTTGAAGCAAAAACTCAAATATCTCCAACGAAAAGAGATGAATTGGAAGGCTATCATGCGTTACAGCTACATAGATTATTCTAGTTTCCGTGAACCACATTCGTAATGCATAAACGTCGTGATGCTTGAGCTCTAGAGGAAAAGGATATTTAAGTTCGCTCAGATACCGAAATGAAGTTTTTGTATGCTCATCATCAGGATCTAGTGGATAACATAGGTCCAACAATTGTTTATGAAAATTGAGATTCTCTGTATTTGATGGCATACAACCTTCTTGATATCTTTAGCTAGATAGGGTATACGAAAAAACTATTCATCTCCATAAACATTTTTCAGAAAAATGGGAGTAGAATCTGGAGTTTTTATCAACGTCGTCTCTAATTTCTGCATCTGCCCTGTTGGCAGGATCAGAACCATATAGTGCTTAAACACATTATCAATGTTAACGTAGAAAGTTACAAGAAAGCCCTGAGCCAATGCTGTAACCCCTGGTGGTCGAATAAATGGCTCAAAATAAGATACAAAGTGTTCTCTCTCCTCTTTGTTACGGATAGGGATATCAGAGGCTTTTGAAACAAGAGAAAAGCCCAGGTGAGGGCTCTGGTCTATGAGAAAAGCTAGAGTAGCATAGTCACGTGCCTGTTCAGGAGTCGAAATTAAAGTGCCATCGGCCTGTAGCAGATACTCAAAATCGAACCACCTCCTTAACTGAATAGGCGGACGGTCACTGGCGATCCCAATATAGATAGGGGGTACAGGATGAGCGAACTCGAATTGGTATATAGAATAGAGCCCATAATGGTTAAGAGGGACTGGAAAAGATACTCTCTTAACCCTGATATACTTCGACGAGATCTTTCTCTCTTCAAATCGCTGAATTTTATTAAAAGCATCAACAACCCTTTGTTTTAGTTTATCATCAGTCATTGTGAAAAGCCTTCTATTTAAAAGAAAAAGGTCAGGAATGCATCAAAGGAAGTTTTTCGGCAATGACCTCGTTTTTATGAGCCATATGGCCTTTGGGTGATACCTCAATGGTATAGAAACGAAGCGTTTCATCATCACAAGCGTAAAAGGTAATAGTAAAGCCTTCTGTTGTGGTAGATAATACTGCTGGTGGCACAATCACATCCTGGAAACGGGTGACGATTTCTTCCCGTTTCTCTTCGTCCCAGACTGGGAGATCGCTAGCCTCGGAAACAAGATAGAAGAGGCCAGGAAGAGGAGGAGCTATGGTAAAGACGGCAGTTGCATAAGCCAGAGCCTGCTCAGGTGTGGAAATCGTGAGTTCTTCAATATCGAGCATAGCCTCAAAGACTTCAAATGATGAAAGAGCACCAGTATTATAATCCTCGCTGACCGCCGCATAGACCGTGATGGTCTTTGCGAGCCGTATCCGAAAGACATAGATGGTAAAGATGCGCAATGGAAGTGGGAAAGGATACCGAACAATGTTAGTCTGCTTTAGAATCGACATTTTATTGTCACCGAGTTCGGCGGGCGCGAAAGTCTCGATGAGATCTTTATAAGTTTCTAGAGAAAAAATCATCTGTATTCCTTTATGAAAGCATAGTTCTAACGATACGATGTTCAAATAAAAGGCACAAATATTTTTGTTTAGTGTGGGAGTGTGACAGGGAGAGGAAGGTTCTCCGCAATAACCTCATAGGACTCTTGCATCTGTCCTATAGGAGAGACTCGAACAGTATAATGTTTGAGCGTTTGATTGGTGGCGGCATAGAAGGTAATGGCATAGTGGGTGGGGAAAGCCTGTGCCCTGGGGGGAGAGATCACCGACTCAAAGCGTGCCACGATCTCCGCTTTCTGCTCTTCGCGAAGTACAGGGAGGTCAGAGGCATGTGAGAGAAGGTAATATGTTTCCCGTCTATCCGGCTTCAACAGATCAAAAGCAGAGGTGACGTACTGAAGAGCCTTTTCAGAGGTTGAAATGATCGAGCCATCCGCTTTGAGAATATCTTCAAAGTTATACCATTGTCTAAATTCGATAACAGGTCTATCTGGGGCAAGAGCAAGAAACCAGGGCATAAACCCATGACTTGTCCATTCTTCTACTACGTATATTTCATAGCGATGAAAGGAAAAAGGAGGCTTATAATTACTGATCTTAGTATCTTTGAAAGAAATTATTTGTGCTATTTCAGGGTTTGTTGTTGTAGAAGCATCTATAAGCCTCTCGCGTAAAGCATCATTTTGCATTTTTACCTCTATAAATATGTTAGGATTCATTCTTAAATATACTATTCCAATGATTTCGATACTGATCTATATAAGGCGTGTAGCCAGGAGCGGGTGTGTATCTGTTTTCTCGAATAACTTTCATGATCTCCTCTTTTCCAGCTTGTCTTAATCGAGCGTCAAATTCTTCGTCAGATAATTCAGGTTCTTTCTCTTGTAGTTCCCTACCCTTTTGATCGTATACATTCCAGAACTGGTCTTCTCCTATTTCC